>CAYVRL010000268.1:0-3964 GCA_964454065.1 uncultured Planctomycetales bacterium
CGTGGTTTCACCGGCCAACTGGTCCTCGCGGGGCAGCCCGGATGGCTCTTCGAGCCGATGTGGGAACGGATCGTCGCCCGTGGGGACGACGCGGGAGTCCTGCGGACCGGTTTCGTGGACGAGGAGGACGTCCCCAGGCTCTACGGCTGCTGTGCCGCCTGCGCGCTGGTCTCCTTCCTGGAGGGTTTCGGCATCCCCGCCCTCGAGGCCCTGGCTTGCGAGGCCCCACTGGTGGTGGCCGATGCCTGCTCCTTGCCCGAGGTCAGCGGCGGGGCGGCGGTCCTGGTGGAGCCCCATTCCCCCGAGGCGATCGCCGCGGGCCTCGAGGAAGCCCTCCGGGAAGGTCCGGAACGGGAGCGGCGGCGGCGGCTCGGGCTGGCGCGAGCCCGGGCCCACACCTGGAAACGGAGCGCGGCAGGCCATGTGGCGGTATACCGTGAGGCGCTGGCGGCTCACCCCCCCCGCTGACCCATGCGTTTCTCGATCCTCGTGCCGAGCTTCCGTCGGCCCGCGATGCTGCGCCGCAACCTGGAGGCACTCGCGGTGCTGACCCGCCGCGCGGACGAGATCCTGGTCGCCTTGCGGCCCGCCGAGGATCCGGACGGGTTGAAGAGTTTCGAGGACTTCCAGATCGCTCACCCGGAGCTGCCGCTGCGCCTGGTCGAGGTTCGCGAGGCGGGGATCGTCCCCGCCGAGAACGCTCTCCTCGCGGCGGCCACCGGCGATGTGGCCTGTTTCCTGGACGACGACGCGGTGGCCCGGCCCTTCTGGTTGGAGAAGCTGGCCCGGCACTACGAACAGGATGCCCGGGTCGGCGGCGTCGGCGGCCCAGCCATCGACGTGGTGGATGGCAAACCGGTACAGAAGGAGGCCCGCTGCCGCAACCGGGTGATCTTCCCCGGTCTGGTCCTGGACCAGAGTACCCGCCACACGGACCGCTGCCTCGGAGTGGACCACTTCCGAGGCGCCAACATGAGCCTGCGTCTGGACCTGCTCCGCGCCGCCGGAGGCTTCGATTCCCAGCTCCTGGGCGACTGCTTCCGCTTCGAGCTGGATGCCTGCATGGGAGTGAAGGAACAGGGATTCCGGCTCGTCTTCGACCCCGAAGCCGAGGTGGACCACCACGAGGCCCATCGGCCCGGGGATCGACCTCGGCAGGCGGCCGCCACGGTCTACAACAACGCCGCCAACGAGACCTTCGTGTTCTTGAAGCACTGGGGTTGCGGACCGCGGGGTTGGCTGCACTTGCTCTACGCCCTTTCGGTGGGCAACTTCCCTTGCCCGGGTCTGGCCTGGGCACTGGGCGGAGCCTGTGCGAGGCTCTTCGCGCCCCACAACCGTCACCTGCTGGGTTTGGCGGGCCTCATTCCCGCGTGGAAGGGCAGGGTCCAGGGCTGGAGGATGGCTCGGGCGGCATGCCGAAGCCGCCGCGAGCGGAAGGTGCGGGCCGGTGGGGCATGAAGGTCGCGATCGCCCACGACTTCATCCGCCACGGTGGTGCCGAGCGCGTGCTGGAACAGATGCACGTTCTGTGGCCGGAGGCGCCCATCCACACCCTGTTGGCGGAACCCCACCCCGAATACTCGGACTGGGACATCCGTTCCAGCGTCTTGCAGAAGTGGGTTCCGCCCCGCCGTTATCGCTGGCCGCTCCCCTTCTACCCCGGCATGGTCGATCGGCTGCGCTTCGACCCTTCCATCGATCTCCTGCTCAGTTCCTCGGTCTCCTGGATGAAGAGTGCGCAGGCACCGCCCGGCGTGCCCCACCTCTGTTACATCTACCGACCGATGATGTTCGCCTACGATCGCCAGGAGATCTTCCTGGCCCACTATCCACGGGCGCTGCGCCCGGTCCTCCGCCGGATGGTGTCCCGGATCCGCCGCTGGGATCAGGCCCGCGCCGACCGTCCGGACCTCTACGTGGCCTGTTCGCGCTACGGCGCGGAACAGGTGCAGCGGGTCTATGGGCGCGAAGCTCGGGTGCTCTACCCGCCGGTGCGGATCCAGCCCTTTGCCGAGGCCGGACGACGGGTGGAGCCGGAAGACTTCTTCCTGACGGCGTTGCGGTTGGAGTCCTACAAGCGGGTGGACATCCTGGTGGAAGCCTGCACCCGGCTCGGGCTGCCCCTGAAGGTGGTCGGTCGAGGGCCGGAGCTGCCTCGCCTGCGGGAAATGGCCGGACCCGAGGTGAGCTTCCTGGGCTTCGTTCCCGATTCCGAGCTGCCGAACCTGGTGGCGAGTTGCCGTGCTTTCCTGTACTCCGCGGAAGAAGATTTCGGCATCGCCCCGGTGGAGGCGCTCGCCGCGGGACGACCGGTGATCGCATATGGCTACGCGGGCTGTAGTGAAACCGTCGAAGACGGGGTCAACGGGGTGCATTTCCCGGTCCAGGAGACCGAGGCGGTGATCGCGGCCCTGCGCCGCTTCGAGGACATGAGCTTCGATCGGGAAAGGATCCGCGCCTCGGCGGAGCGGTTCTCGGAGTCCGCGTTCCGCGTCGGCTTGCAAGCCCTGGCGGAAGAGCTGGTGACGACTGGTTCCGCCCGGGAGAAGATCCCACAATAGGGAGCCGCGGACCCTCCGCTCACAGCCCTTCCGCATCCTCGTGTCCTCTCCCCCCTCGCGCGGCGCGATCGCCCTGATCTACCGGCGGCTTCCCGTCGTGATCCTGGTGTGCGCGGGCGCGGTCGCGGTCGCCCTCTGGCTCTCCGCCACCCTCACTCCGGTCTATCGCAGCCAGGCTCGGGTCTTCCTTCCTTCGCGAACCACGAGCTTGAGCCTCTCCAGCGGGGAGGACAACCTCCCGACGGGACCGAAGCTGCCGACTTCCAGTACCGACACGCAGGATTCCCTGATCGGCTTGCTCACGGTACTCCAGAGCGGGGAAGCCTTGCAGCAAATCGCCGCAGAGGTGGATCTGGATGCCGAGAAACTGCGCAAGAACGTCGATTTCGAAGTCGACAAGTACAACTTCATCGTCGTCACCGCTTGGGACCAGTCCGCCGACCGTGCGAAGACCATCGCCGACTCCTTCGTCTCGCGACTCAACGACTATCTGCGCCGCAAGACCCGCGAGAGCCTGGGCGAAGACGCTGCGGTGTTGGAGAAGGCAGTGAACCAGGCCCGAGACCAGGTTCAACGAATTCGAGCCGAGAAGACCGCTTTCCTGGCCGCCCACGGAGCCGCGGATTTCGATGCGGAGATGCAAGCCCTGTCCGCCCGCATCGAAGGTCTGCGCGGAAGTCTCTCCCAGGATGCGGTGCGCGCGTCGTCGATCGACGATCAACTGGCCAGCTTGCACCAGCGCTACGACGCTCGCCCCGAATTCACCGAAACCTCGCGAGTGGAGGAATCCAACCCCCGTCTCATTTCCCTGCACGAAGAAATCGAGAAGGACAAGGCCGCGCTCGCCGGCGAGTTGCAACGACACACGCGGGAATGGCCTTCGGTCAAGTCCCTGGAAGCCAAGATCGCCGCCGAGGAAGAGGAACTCGCCGCCGAGGAGGCGACCATCGCCAAATCCAAGACCTATACCGCGGATCCGGTGCGCGGATCCATGGAACAACAGATCCTGGAGCTGGAACTGGAGAAGACGCGCCTGGCCACGGAACGGACCACGCTACGAAGTCAACTCGAGGCCGCGCTCGCGGAATGGAAGACCTTGCCCGGCTTCCGCACCGGCCTCGAAGACATCGATCAGCGCCTCGACGAGGCCCGCCAGGATGCCCGTGACTTGCAGCTCAAACTGGACGAGACCCATCTCGCCTTGGAACGGGATCCGGAGTATCTGGAAATCGTCGAGGCGCCCTCCGTGGCCAGCAAACCTTCCTTCCCCGACACGACCTTGAACGTCGTGCTGGCGCTGGTCCTCGGGCTGATCGCCGGGATCATGGTCGCCCTGGGCATGGGCCGGGCTGCGGCCTGGCGGGAGGCCCCCAATCCAGTAGAAGGCGTCCTCGGCGTTG
>CAYVRL010000269.1:0-3945 GCA_964454065.1 uncultured Planctomycetales bacterium
GTCGGCCGGGGGCGGCCGCCCAGGCACGGCGCCCGGCTCCAGCACGCCCCCCCGCTGCCCGGCACGCCGATGCGGGAACCCGATCCCCAGGAGCTGGCTCTGAGCGACGACTCGATCACCGAGAACACCCGGTTCAGCTACCCGCTTTCCGCCAACCCCAACGTGATGCCCGACGCGAAGGGGCCGCACCCGCGGACCATCGTGCTCCTCACCGCGGATGCCTTTGGAGTCCTGCCACCCGTGTCGATCCTCGACAAGAGGGATGTGATGTACCACTTCGTTTCCGGCTTCACCTCCAAACTGGCCGGCACCGAGGTCGGGGTCACCGAACCCCAGGCCGCTTTCTCCGCTTGTTTCGGCGCTCCTTTCATGGCCCATTTCCCGAGCGTCTATGCTCGCCTCCTGGCCGCGAAGATGGAGCGGCACCACACCCGTTGCATCCTCCTCAACACCGGTTGGGGAGGGGGCCCCTACGGAGTCGGCAAGCGCATCTCCATCGCTTACACCCGCGCCCTGCTGGACGCGGCGCTGCGTGGCGACCTCGACCAGGTGGAAACCGAGGAGCATCCCATCCTCCACCTGAAGATGCCCAAGAGCTGCCCCGGTGTGCCGAGCGAGATCCTCAATCCGCGCAATACCTGGGAAGACCGGGCTGCCTACGACGCCGCGGCCGAGAAGTTGCGCTCCATGTTCCAGCGGAACTTCGCCGACAAGGGCTTCGGCGAGCTGGGCATCGAGCCGGTCATGTAGCCCTTCCGCTGCTCAGCCACCGATCGCGTCCAGACCTTCCTCGAGGATGGACTCGGTGAGCATCGGGTTGTGGGCGCCGCCGCTGCCGTCGTCCTGAACGATCTCCCATGCTCGGCGAGCCCGGGCCCGCGCCCCGGGTTCGGTTTCGGTGGCGGTCGTGCTCCGCAGGGCTTTCCCGAGCTCCTCCAGGGCTTCCCGGGTGCTTTGCTGCCACTCGCTCAGCGTCTCGGCGTAGTCCTCTTCGTGGCACATCACGCAACCCTGACCGTTCGGGCGCAGAATGTCCGGGGCTTCCCCGTGGCAATCCACGCACTCCAGATCGCCCATGGGGGAGGGGAACGGTTCGAAGCCCTCCACCGCGCCTCCGAGCATCGCCGCCTGCGTGGGATGGCATCGGGAGCAATCCAGCTCCCCGTCCTCATTCGGCTGGTGATGGCAACTGGCGCAATCCTGGCGGGGGAAGGCGGGTTGCCCGTGGTGGTCCACTTGGTGGCAGCGTGAGCAATCCAGCCCCGCCGCGAGGAGGTGGCGCCGGTGGGGGAAGTTCCGCCGCGCTTCCATGGGGACCCACTCCAGGCTCTCGATGCCCAGGTGGCAGGCTGAGGTGCAGCCGTCCTTGGAGCGGACGGGCAGCCCTTCGCTGGCGCGGCGACTCTCCCGGCCGGAGAGTCGGCTCACGACCTGGTCGATCCGCGCCGCGACGTCGCGGAGCACGTTCACGGAATAGGTGGGATCGTGGGCGCCATGGGAACGATCGGTCTGGACCCGTTCCAGATTCCGCCGCGCGATGGCCAGGTCCGCGCGCAAAGCGGGAGGGGCTTCGGGAGCGGAAGCGGCTTCCCGAAGCGTTCGGTCGAGCAGATCCTGAAGCCGCTCGCTCTGCTCCGCGATCGTCTCCTGCCAGCGGGGGAGCATGCCCGCATAGGAGGGGCCGTGACAGTGGATGCAATCCGCGTCCGAGGGTTTGGAATCCAACGGGTGGGTGGTCGCCGAGGAACGCTTGCGGTGGCAGGAGAGGCAGTCCAAACCGATCTCTTGCATGCGTCCGCGGTGGTCGGGGACTCCCTCGGCACCGCTCCCGCTCCACATCGCCAATCCGGGATCGTGAGCGATGTCGTGGCAGTTCCGGCAGTCGTCGGGGGACCCGTGGATTCCTTCTCTCCCCCGCCGTCCGCTCTCTTCGAGCCGACCGTGTTCGATGGGGGAATGGCATTGGAAGCACTCCACCTTGTGGCGGCTCACGTGTACTTCGTGGAGGAAGGGACCGTCTCCGCTGCGCTCGATGGTCTCTCGTTTCTCGTGGCATTCCTGACAGCGTTCGCGATCGACGTGGCCGTCTCCCCGGATCGTTTCCTGGTGGCACTCCTGGCAGCGGACCCCCCGGGCGACGAAATCCCGATGGAGGAAAGGTCGTCCCGCCACCTGGATCGCCTGCGTGGGCGCACGGTGACAGAGGGTGCACTCGCTGCGAGCGGGCAGCTCGCCATCGGCCTCGGGATGGAAGTGGCAAGTGAAGCACACCGTCTCGGAGACCGAGAAGTGTTCTCCTTCCAGGATATGGGCATGGCAGGAAGTGCATTTCAGTTCCTTCCCCTGGCCACTACGCAGCAGGTGCTTGCGATGATCGAAGACCACCTCGCCGAAGGGGATTCGACCTTCGAGGGCAGGTGTGGCGTGACATCCGGAACGCAGGCAGCTCTCGTCCTCGATCTCGGCGAAGGGTTTTCCTCCGGTACTGGTGACGTATTTCGCCACTTGGGTGATCGCCTTGAATTTGCCGGCCAGGGTTTCCAGCGATCCCGGCTCGTAGTGGCAGCGGATGCAAGCGATGTCCTTGTGCGGCGATTCCTTCCATGTTTCGATATAGGGCAGCATGTTGTGGCAACTTCCGCAGAACTCCGGTTGCGCGGTGTGTTCCACGGCCACGAAGCCGAGCAACCCCAGGCACAAGGTGCCGGTGCTCATGATGACCAGGATCACGCGCAAGAGGCGGAGGAGGCGCATTCCCCTGGGTCGCAGCGGGCCGCCCATCGTCTCGGGCAGGGGTCGGTTCACAGGTCGCGGCGGAAGCTCAGGAGGAGGAAGGCGAGCAGCGCGGAGACGACCAGGAAGAGGATCGCGAAGTAGCGCAGATCCCTCAGATGGCGGCCCTGGACTTCCAGACTCTGGCGGGTCTTCGCCACCATGGCCTCTCCCTGGTCCATGGTCCGTTGGAGGATCTTCGCGGATGCGGCATGGACCACCGAAACCGAGGTGCCCCGCAGGGTGTGGAGTTCCTCCAGAAAACCTTCTTCGTTGGGGAGGAAGATACCGCGCAGGGCGGCGTTGGCGATCTCCGCCTCGGTGGCGTCGATCCGGGAATCCAGTAGGGACAAACTCTGGTGGAACCGTCGGGCGACCAGCCGCGCCGGTTCCTCGGGATCGGAGTGGCATAGGCTGCAACCGCTGCCTTCTTCTCCGATCAGGTAGTCCAGATCCAGGCGTTGCACCCCGTGGTCGGAGTGGCAGGAGGTGCATTCCTCCATGTCGCCGCGCTGGGACGCGAGGTCGTGGGGGCTGCCGCGGAAACGTTCGCGTTCGGGACGATGGCAGTGTCCGCAGATCATCTGGATCCTGCCCACTCGGGGCGGAGCGGCGCCGTGGGAGCCGTGGCAGTCCACGCACCCCGGGCTCGCCAGGTCGTGATCCTGGAGCAAACCGGTACCGTGTATGGAACTGCGATATTCCGCGGGAATCTGCGGGTCCAGCCCGAACCTTTCCATGAGTTCCGGATCCTCGTGGCACTTGGAACAAGTCGCGGTGAGGTTGATCTTGGATGCCGAGGATCGGGGGTCGCTGACGGGGAGGATCCGGTGACTTCCGTGGCAGGTGGTGCAGATCGCGATTTCCTGATTGCCCTTCTCGAAGAGAGCCTTGCCGTGATTGCTGGTCCGATACAGGGCGAGCTGGTCGGTCTTCAGGTCGAAGGGCGCCATCCTCTGCACATCCGCGTGGCAACCGCCGCAGGATTCGACCGTGTCGCGAGGGGAGTCCAGGGCCTGGAATCCGGACTCGTGGGCTTCCGCGACCGTGGTGGCTTCCGCGACCCCTCCGTGGCATTCGATGCAGTCGATGCCGCTCCGGCGGTGAACTCCTTCTCGCGCGTCGCGGCCCTCGGCGCCGTGGCAATAGACGCAGTTGCGATCCCGGGGCGGG
>CAYVRL010000270.1:0-3931 GCA_964454065.1 uncultured Planctomycetales bacterium
GGCCGGGAAACCGGTCCGCTCTTTCGCCTCTCCCTGGAAGGGATGAGTCCCCCCGTACCCGTTCACTCCCCCCCGTGGCAACGTGGTCGGTCCCCCCGCGAACAAGCGCCTCGATCTGGCTCGGTACTCCACGATCGGCTTGGAATTCTCGATCTTGGTCGGGATCCTCGGCTGGTTGGGCTACCGCCTGGATCGGTTTCTGGGTTTGGCGGATCGCTTCCCGGTCTTCCTGCTCCTGGGCTTGTTCCTGGGCGTCTACGGCGGAATCTACCGGATGAACCGCGCACTCGGATCGAAGTCCCCCGAGGACGGCTCCGCACAGGACTCGGAAGACCTGGAATGAGACCCCACCTCCCCTTGCTTGCGTTCGCCGGCGTCGGCTTCGCCTCCTGGGCCGCCTGGCCCCCGGGTTGGCGCCTGGGCCTGTGTCTGGGCTGGGGTTCGGTGCTCTCGGTGGAAGTCCTCCTGCTCGGCCTTCGCCTGCGGGCTCTGGCCCGGTCCTCTCAGGTCGGCAACCGCTGGCTCGGTCTGTCGGTCGCGGGCTTCCTGCTCAAGCTCCTCCTGGTTCTCGCCGGTGGTTCGCTCGGGGCCTGGAGTGGCTGGTACCACGTTCCATCCTTTCTGCTGTCCTTCGTCGTCGGCCTCCTGGTCGGCGAGACGGTGTCGGTCACCGTCCTTCTTCGCGCGACGCGCCTCCGGGTCTCCAACCCGGAGGTCGGCGGCGCAGGAGATTCCGCTTGAACGTTCCCCACGCAATCCTGGCTTCCTCACCGCTCCCGGAAGGTGCGGAAGGAGGGAGTCTGTTCGAGCATTTGTTCCAGCACGTCATTCCGCACCCCTTCGAGGTCGGCGGGCATCAACTGGAGCTCTTCGGACTGCCGGTCTGGAATCTGCAGATCTTCCAGTTGATCTCAGTGGGTTTGAGCCTGCTGGTTTTCCTGGGCGTCGCGCGAGCGATCCGCAGCGGTGGAGGCGGCCGTTTCGCGGTGGCCATGGCCGGTTTCGCTTCCTTCATCCGCGAAGAGATGGTCCATCCCTATCTCGGAAAGGAGGACGGCGACCGTTTCCTGCCCTTCTTCCTGGGCATGTTCTTCTTCCTCTTCTTTCAGAACGCCTGCGGGATGATTCCGGGATGGGCTTCCCCCACTGCGAGCGTCTATGTGCCCGCCGCGATGGCCCTGGTCACTTTCGCGGTGATGCTGGGCGGCGGCATGCTCGTCCAGGGACCGCTCCGGTTCTGGTTGAACCTGGTTCCGCACGGGGTACCGGTCCTGCTCTGGCCGCTGATGCTCCTCGTGGAGTTGATCGGTCTCTGCGTCAAGCCCTTCGCTCTCACCGTCCGTCTCACCGCGAACATGCTCGGCGGGCACTTGGTGCTGTTGAGCTTCCTCGGCCTGATGCTCTACTTCGGGAGCGAAATCAGCGTCGGGGCCGGGGCGGCCTTTGCTCCCGTGAGCATCGGCCTCTCCGTCTTCATCACGATCATCGAGGGCTTCGTCGCCCTCTTGCAGGCTTACATCTTCACGCTCCTCTCGATCGTCTTCGTCGGGATGTGCCTGCACCCTGACCACTAACCGTTCCCGAAACCCACCCAAAAGAAGGATGCTCAACTCTCTCTTCCTCGTCGTTGCCCAGGCCGCGGAACACGCCGCCAATGCCTCGCCGTGGATCCCCCTTGCGGCGATTGGCGCCGGCCTCGCCGTTCTCGGCGGCGGTCTCGGGATCGGACGCATCGGCGGCTCCTCCAGTGAAGCGATTGCCCGTCAGCCGGAGGCCAGCTCCGAAATCCGCGGCAACGCCCTGATCCTCTCCGCGCTGATCGAAGGGGTGACCTTCTTCGGCGTGGTGGTTGCTCTCCTGATGGCCCTGAAACAACAGTAGGCCCCGAGGCGGTTCCCTTCGTGCCCCGTCTCCGGACGGGGCCGCAAGGTCCGCATGGAATCCGCATGAGCCTCTTCCTCCTCGTAGCTCCGTCCACCGAAGGCGGCGGTCTCGACCTGTTCGCGGGCGAGAGTGCCATCTATTGGACCCTCCTGATCTTCCTGATCTCCCTTCCGCTGTTGTGGAAGGTCGTTTACGGGCCGGTTTCCAAGGCGCTCCAGGAGCGGGAATCCCAGACCCGGGAAGCAGCCCGCGCGGCGGAGAGTGCCCGGGAGGAAACCGCCCGTCTCCGGGAGGCGGTCCAGCAAGACCTCGACCAGGCCCGCCGCGAGGCCGCCGAAAGGGTGGCCCAGGCCCAGGCTCGGGCCGAGGCCCGGGAGAAGGAAATCCTCGCCGAGGCCAAGGCCGCGGGAGAGAAGGAGCGCCGTCGCGCTCAGGAAGAGATCGCCCGCGCCAAGTCCGCCGCGATGGAAGAACTCCGCCGTCTCTCGGTGGATCTGAGCGTGGGTTTGGCCGAGCGAGTGATCTCCCGTGAGTTCGGCGCCGAGGACCAGCAGCGCCTGGTCGCCGAGTTGGAGAAGGAGATCTCCGAGAACTGAAGCGATGGGTGACTCCGCGCACACCATCGGTCCTGCCGCCCGCCGTTATGCGCGGGCCTTGTTCCTCGCCGCGCGGGATGCGGGTTCGTTGACCGAGGTGGGGGCGGACATGGATCTGTTGCGTGAGGTCTCCTCCTGCGCCGAGATCCGCCAGTGGTTCTCCGATCCCCGCGTGGACGACCAGCGCCGTCGGACTCTCATTCGAAAGGAACTCGGCGAACGCTGCCATCCCCTGACCCGAGGCCTGCTCGCCGTCCTCGCCAGGCGGCGACGGCAGGCTCTCTTGCCTGCTCTCCCCGACGCCTTTCGGGATCTGCTGGACGTTCACCAGGGACGTCTCCGTGGCCTTCTCGAAAGCGCCTTTCCGGTCGATGATGGGCAGCGGACGGCCATTCAACGGGCCTTCTCCCGCCATACCGGAAAGGAAGTCCTGCTCGAGACCCGCGTCCTGCCCCAGCTCCTGGGCGGCATTCGGGTCACTCTCGGCGGAGTCCGTTACGACGGCACCGCCCGGGCGCGCCTCGATTCCCTGCGCGCACGCCTCGATCACGCCGAAATCGGCACCCGTTGAGTCCCTCCAGACCCCCAGCGACCATGCAACTGCAACCTTCCGAAGTCACCACGATCCTCAAGAAGGAGATCGAGGGCTTCCAGGCCACTTCCTCGACCGAGTCCGTCGGTGAGGTCATCCAGGTCGGCGACGGTGTCGCCCGGGTCTATGGCCTCGACCTGTGCATGATGTCCGAACTCCTCGAATTCCCCGGTGGGGTCCGCGGCATCGCGCTGAACCTCGAAGAGGACAACGTCGGCTGCGTACTGCTCGGGGACGCTGCTTCCGTGAAGGAGGGGGACACCGTGAAGCGGACCGGGCGAATCATTTCGGTCCCCACCGGCGACGCACTGATGGGCCGGGTGGTGGATTCCCTGGGGCGGCCCCTCGATGGCCGTGGCCCCCTGGCCGTCAGCGAGGAGGACTACCGTCCGATCGAACAGGATTCCCCCAACGTGATCGAGCGGCAACCGGTCTCCGAACCCATGATGACCGGCATCAAGGCCCTGGACTCGATGATCCCGATCGGCCGCGGTCAGCGCGAGTTGATCATCGGTGACCGCCAGACCGGCAAGACCGCTCTGATCATCGACGCGATCATCAACCAGAAGAACACCGGCGGGGGGGATCCCTCCCATCCCGATCAGGTGATCTGTATTTACGTGGCCATCGGCCAAAAGCAGTCCACGGTGGTGGAAGTGGCCCGTCGCTTGGAAGAATCGGGCGCCAGTCCGTACACCATCATCGTGAACGCTTCCGCCTCCGAGGAAGCCTCGATGCAGTTCATCGCTCCCTACGCGGGTGCCGCGATGGGCGAGCGCTTCCGCGATGCGGGCCGCCACGTCCTGATCGCTTACGACGACCTCACCAAACAGGCTGCCGCCTACCGCCAGGTCATGCT
>CAYVRL010000271.1:0-3919 GCA_964454065.1 uncultured Planctomycetales bacterium
AACCATCCCAGTGCGGTCAAAAGACCCAATAAGGCCCCGACCGCGGCGAGATCGCGGGTCAGGTAAAGCAGGGAACGGTAGCTGAAGGCTTCCATCAGGCGTGCGGGTGGCGTTTGGTGAGGAGCGGATTGACGATGAAGACCACGATGGTCCCCAGCGCAATCATGTAGAAGCCCAGGAGGACGGTTTCAATGCCGGGATCGAAAACCACTCCGATCCCCGAGTAGGTGGGATCAGCGGGGTTCGCGTTGGTCTGGAAGAAACGGAATCCGTCGTAGTAGAGGTAGTCGTTGACTCGGATCTCGCCGGTCTGGGCGTCCTTCCACCCCCCCTGGCCATCCTGGTGGAGAATCGTCAGCTTGGAACGCCATTCCTTGGGCAGGTCCTGCTTGTCGGTATGGAAGTTCAAGGCCACGATCCGGTCGCCGCCATCCGGTCCCGTGTAGTGGAAGGTCTTCCAGTCGCCGCTCCCCGCCGCCGACAACACCGGCTCCATGGTGCCCTCGGGGGTTTCGATGCGAAGCTGAATGGCTGCGGGACTGGAATCGAAGAAATCGGCGCCCGCGAGGGGGACGATGTTCTGTTCGGCGACTCCGTTGGCTTCGGCCTGGTCCACGGTCAGGGAATAACCGTGGGGCAAGGGCAGCGCCTTGCCGAGGGTCAGCGGAGCCAGGGAATCCGGCTGGCCAGCCCTGCCGCTCCAGAGTTGGCCATCCGGAGAGATCAGGATGTACAGGCGGGCCGCGGCGGGAGAGGCCCAGCCATCCCAGTGGAAGTGGAAGCGCAGGTCGCTGAAACGCCGGGTGGGGCCATGGAACTCCTGTTCACTGACCCAGCGCATTTCCTCTTCCCCCGCGGGCGAATGAATGCGCAAGAGGACCGCAGGATTGTTGGGCTCCTGGAATTCCGGAGCATGAGAAGGAGAGTCCTCCTTCCAACTCCCATTTGCCTGTCGGGAGAGACTCAAGTTGGGAACCGCCTTGACGACTTCCACCTGATAGGAGCGGCCATTGGCATCCACTTGGAAACGGGCCCCGGGGACCACGGACCAACCCGGGGAGGCGACTTCCCCGTCGCCCTGGTCCAAGTGCAGGCTTCCGTAGTCCAAGGAGACCGAGGCACGCAGGGCTTGTCGTGCTCCTTCCTCGTTCTCCACGCGGCGAAGACGAGCGTGCAGCCCGCTCGGCGCGTGGACCAACGGGGATCCGGCTCGATCGACGAGTCGACCGCTCCGATGTCCGCCGCCGGGTCCCACGATCGTATAGAGGATTTCCGGGGTCCCCCGTTCTCCGGCCTCCGCGGGCCGCAAGGAGGGACGAACGGTCGCCTGGGGAACGTAGCGCAGGACTTCCATGCGCAGGGTCGCGCGCCCTTGATCGTCATAATCGTAGGCGATCTTCTTTCCCTCGTAGATCTGGAGCTTGGGGGGTTGCAGCGGGAACTCCTGCTCCAGGCCCTGCGCGGTCTGCTTGGCGTAGAAGACTTCGAGGACATCGCGATAGTCGGCGCGGAAGGCGTCCAGGCGGAGAGCGAAGGGCTGGCCACGATGGAGGCCGAAGAAACCGGGATCGACCAAGGGTCGGATCGCGCCGGAGTACTCCTGGAAGCGATCCTTGGTCTCGCCCACGTGGAGTTCCATCATGCCCCGCATTTCCGCGAGCCGCCCCCAGAAACCGGCCAGGATCACCAGCATCACCCCGGTGTGGGTCATCAGGAACCCCCACTTCCGGGGTTTCAGCAACCGCCGCCAGCCGCCTCGGAACGTATTGGAGAGAACCCCGAAGAAGAGGACCACCCAGAGCATCGCGAACCAGTCCGCTTTGTAGACGCGAACCAGGTCGAGACGATCCGCCCAGACGAACGCCGTCCACCAAACGTCGTCCCACTGCTCTTGGAAGGCCTGGACTTCGCCGCGCTTCTGCCGATTGAGCAGACCCTCGCGGCTCTGCGCGATCTGAGCGACCGCGTATTCCTCGCCAAAGCGCCGCTTCACCGGTTCCAGGTTCTTCTCCAGCTTGGCGACCTGCTCGGCGACCTTGGCGGGATCCACCGAGCACTGCCGCGGAACTCCCGGGAGCAGGTGGAAACCGATCCCATGCAAGGTCTCGTAGACGAACGTGGCTTCCGCGGAGCGGAAATCGAGATAGGACTGATAGCGCCCGGTCTGGAATATGGTCATGCCCGGTCGCTCGGGAGGAATCGGGAGGTTCGGATCCTCTTGATAGAAGAGCACCCCGGCGATGGTCGCGAGCCCGAGGAAGATCAGGTTGATGACTCCAACCTTGATCGAGCGGAAGAAATCCGCGACTTCCCGGGGACGATAGATCAGGATCCCGATGATCGGAAGGACGCAGAAGAAGAAGGCGATGCCGTAGATCCAGCGCGCGTTCCCGGTGGCTACCTGAGCGTGCCGGACCAGGCTTCCGACGCCCTCCAACCACGCCGTCAGGAGAAAGACCACGAGAGCCGCGGCCTTGAAAGTCCATTTCCGGTGGCGACGGCGGGGCTTCGAATCGAGGGTGGAGGTCATCGGTGGCGGGTGCCGAGGAACAGGGTCAATTCCCGGAGGGCGCGGCGAGCGGGGGTGTCGGGAAGGCATTCCAGCCCTGCTTCCGCTTGCTGGAGGCAGGCATGGGCTTCGCCTTTGGCCGCGGCCAATGCGCGCCGGAGCGGTTCGGCAAAACCGTGCTCCATCAGTGCGGAACGCGGAGCGCCGGAACCGAACAAGGCTTGCAACCGGTCGCGTTGCACACCTTCTAAACCATCCCGAAGATGGATCAAGGGGAGGGTCATCTTTCCCCGCGCCCAGTCGGTCCCCAGGGATTTCCCGGTATCCGTCTCGGTCCCCTCCAGGTCCAGGATGTCGTCGATCATCTGGAAGGCCCGGCCCGCGAGCAGTCCGTGACGCGCGCAGGCCTCCTGGACCTCGGGGGAGGCTCCCCCGTAGTGGGCGGCCAAGCGCCCCCCGGTCTCGTAGAGGGCCGCGGTCTTGCCGTCGATCTGGGTCAGGTAATGGTCCTTGCAGAGTTCGAAATCGCCACGAGTGAGGTTTTGCAGGATCTCCCCGCGGCAGACCTTGGCGGTGGCACGACCGAAGGCCTGGGAGCAGACCCGATCGGGCATCTCGGTGGAGCGCAGGAAGGCCCGGGCGTAGATCCAGTCACCGAGCAACACGCTGGCATGGGCTCCCCAGCGGACGTGGACGCAGTCGAGGCCACGTCGCCGCGAGGCCTCGTCCAGGAGATCGTCATGGATCAGGGTGGCGGCATGGATCATCTCCACGATTCCGGCCACCTGGACGTGCTCCTCACGGATTTCCCCCAGGGCCTGCGCGATCAACAAGACTTGCGCGGCCCGAACCCGCTTCCCGCGGAAACGGGAAACGTAGGAGAGTAGTGGGGCGAGGGCGGGAGTCTCGGACTCGAACTGGCGGTTGAGCCATCGATCGACTCGTTCCATTCCCTCCTCGATCACGGAGAGGATTTCGGCGAGAGCGGGATTGCGGGTTTCAGGCACGGGCATTCCGGGGAGGCGGCAAGGGGGATCCCGTCCAGCGCTCCCAGTCCTCGGGAAGGTTGAGGTTGCTCAAGGAGGTTTCCAGTCTAGGGGCAGCGGAAGGGCGCCATTCGCGGCAACCGAGAAAACGCAACGCCCGGTGAACGGCCCGTTCCCCCTCCTCGAGGAAGGCACGAAGCGGGCCCGCCACCCCGCGCGGCCAGGCGGAGCAGAGGGGTTCCAGACCACGGGGTCCCAGCACCGCACAAGGACGTTCCGGGGCCTCCTCCGCGGCTTCCTGCAGGCCCGCCAGAAGACCCGTCTCCACGCCGGGGAGATCCCCCGCGAGGGCCAGCACCCAGACCCCGGGACAGGCCTCCAGCGCAGCGAGCAAGCCGGCCAAGGGGCCGGCGCCGGGGAGAGC
>CAYVRL010000272.1:0-3904 GCA_964454065.1 uncultured Planctomycetales bacterium
ACGGGGCTCATCGCGCTCGCCGTACTGGATCGTCTTCCGGTGTCTGCGCCGCTTCTTCCCGAGCTTCCCGGTTTCGACTTCCAGCTCTCCGCCTATCGGCTGGCCTCGCTGCCCCTTTTGGCGGCGATACTGTTCCTCCTGCTCTACCGACGAAGACTCCCCTGGACTGGGACGGAGCCCACAGCTCTCTGCATGTGGGGCTTGCTCGCGGCCATGGCGGCCTCGGCACTCAGCGCGCCGTCTCCTTCCCTCTCACTGCTGCATCTCCTACGATTCGTCGAGTACGCCCTGATCTCCCAGCTGTTGGCCGCCGTCCTCCTGGTGGCCCACGTTCCTGCGATCATCATGCCTTCGAGGCCGATGTTGACCACACCGGAACGCTCCGAGTACAGGCCACCGAGAGCGGCGAGCAGGATCGGCACCGTCAAGCGCAGAGCGGCGCTCCACGTGCCGGGTGCCGTCAGCTGGTTCGTGCCCTCGAGCAGCTGAACGATCGACAGTATGACCAGGCCGACCACGACGGCCAGCGTGTACTTGCGTGCAGGTGACATGTCCTTCAGAGGGTTGCGCCTCGTGGACGTCTCCGGGGGCAACGTGTCGGTGGTCATGCTGCCACCTCCGCTGCGTCGGAGTCGATAGAGTTCGTGGCCTCGCTCGCTGCCTTGATCTCACGTGCCTTGACGTATCGGTCGACGACCTCGTACGCGATGACGACGGCCAGGACGACAACGCCCTGGATGATCTGGACGACCTCCTTGGGAATGTTGTTGAGATCGAGGATCAGCGACGATCTGTCCATGAAACCGAACACGCGATGCCGCGGTTGCGCGGGGAACCGGCGACCACCTGCTGGCGGAGGGTTTCGGCCTCGCGGTGGACCAGGGTGGCCAGGGAGCGCTCGGTGAAGTCGATCTTCTCCCGGTTCTCGGCGGAGCGGGGGGCGGCCATCAGCTCCTGCCAGGTCTGGAGATGCTGGGAACATTCGACCATCAGTCGGCCGACCGAGGGCTCCACCCGGGGAGGTTCCTGGTAGGGTTCCGGTCGGATGTCCGGGGGGAGCTTGCGGACTCCGCCGTTGGGGGCGGCGCAAGCCCCCAGCGCGCCGAGGAGCGCAAGAACGAAGGGGAGGCGGATCATCGGTATTCTGGTTTACAATGATAGGACCGCAGCCCGGGCGGCTTTCTTCCCCGCTTCCCCGGCTCCCCGCATTCGTGGAATTACTCGATTGGATGGCCCGAGGCGGCCATGAGCGCGTCCTGGCCGTTCAGGATCGGGCTCTCGGTCTGCGCGCCTGGATCGCCTTGCACCATACCGCCCGTGGGCCGGCCTACGGCGGGATTCGGGTATGGAGCTACCGGGACGACACCGAGGCGCTGCTGGACGCCCTGCGGCTCTCCCGCACCATGACCTTCAAGTGCGTGCTGGCGGGAGTGCGGGGCGGTGGCGCCAAGACCGTGGTGCTGGCCGACCGCCTGCGGGATCGCTCCGCGGCGATGACCCGGCTCGGTTCCTTCATCGAAGGGCTGAACGGCGACTATCGCTGTGGCCCCGATCTCGGTTTCCTGGAGGACGATCGGCGGGCGGTCGCGGGCGCCACCCGGTACTACGCCCACCACCCCGAGGATCTCCGCCCCGCCGGGGAGGCCACCGCCGAAGGCGCGGTGTGGGGAATCAAGGCCGCGCTGGAGCATCGTTACGGCATCGATCTGCTGGACGGGATCCGGGTCGCGATCCAAGGACTCGGGGCGGTCGGTTCGGCGCTGGCCACTTTCCTGCTCGAAGAGGGGGCGGTGGTGATCGGGGCCGACATCTCCAAGAGCGCTTGCGATCGGGCACGGGCAAAGGGTGTCAAGATCGTCGATCCGGGTCGGATCTTCGAAACCGAGGCCGAGGTCTTCGCTCCCTGCGCCCTGGGCGGGGCCTTGCACGACCTGCGGATCGCCCGTTTGCGGGTCCCGATCGTCGCCGGTTGCGCCAACAACATCCTGGCTCGGGCCGAACACGCCCAGACGCTGCGTGAGCGCGGGATCCTCTTCGTCCCGGACTTCGTGATGAACTCCGGAGCCTTGATCGAGGGCGTGGGTTTCGAGGAGAGTGGTTGCCGCGAATTCCACCTGCGGCTGCAACGGATCGGCGATACCGTGCGGACGGTGTTGTCGCGCGCTCAGGCCGCCGATTGCACGCCCACCGAAGCGGCGGTGGAGCTCGCGCAGTCGATCCTGGAATCGGAACGCGAGAAGGCCGCCGCGGGGACCGTCGAGTCCCGTGACGACGCGGCCTCACCTTCGCGGAACTAGCGGGCGTCTTGGTATTCCTCGTACCAGGCCATCTGGATGGCCTCGAGGATCTTCTCGTTGCAATGCTCCGCCGCGCCCTCGAACCCGGGCAGGGCCAGGACCAGGTCGCGGAGTTCGGTGAAGCGGACGCCGAGGGGGTCGCGCCGCGGATCCCGTTCGTGGAGCGCGATGCCGATGTCCTCGGTGTCCAGCCAGCTCAAGGAGGGGTGGGTTTCCATCAGAGGCTCTCGGGGTCCGTGGCTGGGGAGGCTCCTTCCTGGACCAGATTGCGGTTCCAGGAGGGAAGTTCGATCACCAGATCGGCGCTGCCGTCCGGCACCGCTTGACAGGCCAGACGACTGTGCAGGGTGAGGCCGGGGGCGTTGTCGAGCATGTCCTCCTCGTCCTCGCTGGCGGGAGACAGGGAGGCCTCCCCCTCGCGTACGATCACGTGGCAGGTCGAACAGGCACACACTCCGCCACAGGCGTGATCGAGGGGCACCCCGGCGGCGAGGGCGATACGCAGCAGGGAACCGGGAAGGCCGTCGCGCTCCTCGGGCGGCGCCGAGGCATCGACTTCCAGTTCCTCGCCGCCGGGCAGGAAGCGCACCTTGAAGCGTGCGCCGGAGGATTCGGAGCGGGAACTCATCGGGGGCTCTGGTCGAGGAAGTCCTCGATCTTGCGGTCGCGGACCGCGGCGGTCGCCACCTGGTTCATCAAGGCCTCGGCGAGGGGATAGGAGGCGACCTCCAGAGCGTCGAGCAGTCCCTTCACTCGATCCGGATCCTGTCCTTCCGGAGGCAGTGCCAGGGCTTCCTCGGCGTCTTCCAGGCTCTCCCGCAAGCGGGCGCGGGCTCCGGGGACCAGCGCCTCGGCGGCGAGACCCAGATTCTTGCGCACCGAGCGGACCACGGTCTCGAGTTGCACCCGCAGGTCGGCGAGACGACGGGCCTTCAAGTCCTCTTCGGCGTGGTCCCAGGCGGCGCGCAGCATGTTCTCGACCTCGGCGTCGTCGAGGCCGTGCTTGGGGTGGATCTGGACTTCCGCGGTGACCCCACTGCGATCCTCGCGGGCGCGCACCCGCAGGATGCCGTCGGCGTCGAGGGTGAACTCCACCGCGATCTTGGGCAGCCCGGCGGGCATCGGCGGGATCCCGGTGAGGACGAATTCGCCGAGGCTGCGACAGTCCTTGGCCAGTTCGCGTTCCCCTTGCAGGACGTGGAACTTGACCTTGGTCTGCCCGTCGAGGAAGGTCGTGAAGCCTTCGGTGGCGCGCGCGGGCAGGGGCGAGTTGCGCAGGATCAACTTGCTGACGCCGCCTCCCATGGTTTCGATGCCCAGGGACAGTGGGGTGACGTCCAGGAGCAGGGTGCCTTCGTGGTTGCCGCCGAGGACCGCGCCCTGGACCGCGGCGCCGAGGGCCACGACCTGATCGGGATCCAGGCCGGTATGGGGCGGGCGAGCGAAGAACTCCTCGACCGCGGCCCGCACACGGGGAATGCGGGTGCTGCCCCCGACCAGCACCACTTCCTCGACCTGGTCGCGCTCCAGACCTGCGTCGCGCAGGGCCTGGGCGCAGCGTTGCAAGCTGCGCTCGACCAGGGGAGCGATGAGTTCCTCGAAAGTAC
>CAYVRL010000273.1:0-3904 GCA_964454065.1 uncultured Planctomycetales bacterium
TGTGGGGGCGGGGGGGGGGTGGGGGCCCGTGCGCATTCCTTCGCCCGGCGTTCCCTGCAAGGAGCCACCAAGAGGGCGGGATTGCGACTGGCTCTCTCGATGGTCGATCTGACGACTCTCGAGGGTCAGGACTCTCCGGAGAAGATCCGGGGGTTGTGCCGCAAAGCGATCCGTCCCTTGCCGGGTCGGGAGGATCTCCCCAGCGTCGCCGCGGTTTGTGTTTACCCACGTTTCGTGGCTCTCGCCCGCCAGGAACTCGCCGACAGCGGAGTCCGGGTGGCGAGCGTGGCGACGTCCTTCCCGAGCGGCCAGCTCGCTTTCGACCTGCGGTTGGGTGAAGTGCGACGAGCTCTGGAGGACGGAGCGAACGAGATCGACATGGTCCTGGATCGCGGGGCTTTCCTGTCCGGATCCGAGCAGGCGGCGATGGATCAAGTGTCGGCGGTCAAGGAACTGTGCGCCGGGGTCCATCTGAAGGTCATTCTCGAAACCGGGGAACTCGGTGATTTCGATCGGGTTCGGCGAGCCAGCGACCTGGCCATCACGGCTGGGGCGGATTTCGTCAAGACCAGCACGGGTAAGATCCCTTCCGCCGCCAGCTTGCCGGTGACCCTGATCCTCTGCGAATCGGTACGGGATCACTACTTGCGCACGGGCCGTCGAGTCGGGGTCAAGCCCGCGGGAGGGATCCGCCGTGCCAAGCAGGCCCTGCACTTCCTGGTCATGGTGGAGGAGACCCTGGGAGATGCCTGGCTCCGTCCCGAACTCTTTCGTTTCGGGGCATCCTCCCTGGTGGATGATCTGTTGCGGCAGATCCTGCGTCAAGAACGGGGCGCTTACGCTGCTTCCTACGACCTTCCCGAAGCCTGACATGAGCAAGCCCCCCCCCTCGACGGCTGCTCCTCGTGGGCTCGACTTCGGGCGACTCTGGCCTTATTCCCCCGCGCCGGAACGCCCTTCCCATCCGATCCCCGACCGACGGGGTCTCTACATCGACGGGGAGTTCGTCCCCCCGCGATCGGGGACCTACTTCCCCACCGTCAATCCCGCGAACGGAGAGATCCTGGCCGAGGTCGCGGAGGCCGGGGCGGAGGACGTCGCCCGCGCGGTGGACGCGGCGCGCCGTGCGCGTTCCCGCTGGGCTCGTCTACCGGGCAGGGTCCGTGGTCGATACTTGTTCCGAATCGCCCGCCGAATCCAGGAACGAGCCCGTGAACTCGCGATTCTCGAGAGTCTCGATGGCGGGAAACCGATCAGGGAATCGCGCGACATGGACATTCCCGAAGCCGCCAAGCACTACTTCTACCACGCGGGCTGGGCGGACAAGATCGAATATGCCTTTCCCGGTCGCGAAGTGCGTCCGATCGGGGTCTGTGGGCAGATCATCCCTTGGAACTTTCCTTTCCTGATCGCCGCCTGGAAGATCGCCCCGGCCCTCGCCTGCGGCAATACGGTGGTGCTGAAACCCGCCGAGACCACTCCCTTGAGTGCCCTCCTGCTGGCCGAGATCCTCCAGGAGATCGAACTTCCCCCGGGAGTGGTGAACATCCTTCCCGGATCCGGTGCCACCGGGGCGGTCTTGGCCGCGCACCCCAAGGTGAGCAAGATTTCCTTCACCGGAAGTACCGCGGTTGGAAAAGAGATCGCCGCGGCAAGCGCGGGGCAGGGAAAACGTCTCACTCTGGAACTGGGCGGCAAGTCTCCGCAGATCATCTTCGAGGACGCCAGCATCGATCAGGCCGTCGAAGGGGTGGTCCAGGGGATCTACTTCAACCAGGGACATGTCTGCTGCGCGGGTTCCCGGCTCTTCGTCCAGGAGGGTATCCGGGAGGAGGTCCTGGCCAAGCTGGACCTTCGACTACGCAACTTGCGGATCGGTGACCCCCTGGACAAGAACACCGACATCGGGGCGGTCAACAATCCGCAACAACTCGAGAGGATCCACCGCTACCTTCGCGTGGCCGCGGATGAAGGAGCGGTTCGTCACGAGGGAGGGGTGGGGGAGCTTCCGGACCGGGGCTATTGGTGCCGCCCTTGCTATCTGAGCGGCGTGCAGCCCAGCCATGTCGTCGCCCGAGAGGAAATCTTTGGACCGGTCCTCGCGGTGATGAGTTTCCGCACGATCGAGGAAGCCTTGTCCCGGGCCAACAACACCCCCTACGGTCTGGCCGCGGGGATTTGGACGGACAAGGGCGCCAAGGTCTTCGAAGTCGCGGCACGGTTGCGAGCCGGGGTGGTGTGGTGCAATAGCTACAACCGTTTCGACGCCGCTTCCCCTTTCGGAGGCATGAAGGAATCCGGATTCGGCCGGGAGGGCGGACTCCAGGGTCTGCGTCCTTACGTGGAGTTGCGCTGATGGCATCCTCGACCACACCTTCCACTCCCAAGATCCTCAAGACCGGAAAGCTCTTCCTCGGGGGAGCCTTCGTGCGTAGCGAATCCGGCCGGAGCGCCCCGGTATGCGATGCTCGGGGCCGGGTCTTGGCCCGCGTGGCCTGCGCTTCCCGCAAGGATCTCCGTGACGCGGTGGTCGCGGCGCGCGGTGCCCAGGCTTCCTGGCAGCGCGCCACGCCCTATCTGCGCGGACAGATTCTCTACCGGATGGCCGAAATGTTGGATGGCCGCGAGGAGGAAATGGTGGCCACGCTGGCGGCGACGGTGGCGGGGGGGAGACGGCGGGCACGGCGCGAACACCGGGCCGCGGTGGACGCGCTGATCAGTGCCGCCGGTTGGGCCGACAAATTCGCGCAGGTGCTGGGTTGCGCGAACCCGGTGGCCGGTCCCTACTACGTGTTCACCATTCCCGAAGCCTGTGGAGTGATTGGAGTCCTGGCCCCGGATGAAGAGCCCCTGCTGGGCCTGGTGGCCCTCACGGCCCCGGTTCTGGTCGCGGGCAATACCGTGGTCGCTCTCCCTTCCGCGGCCCATCCGTGGGCTCCTTCCCTGTTCGCCGAGGTCTGTGCGACCTCCGATCTGCCGCCCGGGGTCCTGAATCTCTTGACCGCCCCGCAGGAGGAGCTTCCGGAAGTGCTGGCGGCCCACCGCGATGTGGATGGGATCCACGCCGCCGGCCTTGCCCGCCCCGTGCGGCGTTTGCTGGAAGCCGGGGTCTCCGAGAACCTGAAGCGGGTGACGGTCCGGGACCTGCACGGTGAGGACTGGTACGAAGCTCGCGAGACGCACTCGCCGTACTGGATCGAGCCCTTCGTCGAGATGAAGACCATCTGGCATCCGGCTCGCGCCTGAGAGCCTTTCCCGTCCCTCCGCCGATACAATCCGCCCCCATGTTCGAGCCCGTGAGCCGCGAGTTCCTCGCCCGACCGGATGCCTTCGAGCGCGCCATCCTCGATCGCTGGACTCGGGAGGACCTCCTCGCGCGCACCCTGGAGGCACGCGCCGAGGCGACTCCCTTCGTGTTCTACGAGGGGCCCCCGACCGCCAACGGGAAGCCCGGGATCCACCACCTCCTGGCTCGTGCCCTCAAGGATTCGGTGTGCCGTTTTCGCACCATGCGTGGCTTCCGGGTCGAACGCAAGGCGGGTTGGGATACCCACGGATTGCCGGTGGAACTCCAGGTGGAGCGGCAACTCGGAATCGATGGCAAGCCGCAGATCGAGGAATACGGGATCGCTCCCTTCAATCGTGCCTGCCGGGACTCGGTCTTCACCTACAAGGAGGACTGGGAGGAGCTGTCCCGCCGGATGGGCTATCTGCTCGACTACGAACACCCCTACGTCACTTTTCACGCCGATTACGTGGAGTCGGTGTGGTTCCTGCTCTCGCGTTTCGCCCGCAACGGGCTTCTGGACCGCGGGCACAAGGTCCTGCCCTGGTGCGGGCGCTGTGGTACCGCCCTCTCCAGTCACGAAGTGGGACAGGGTTACCAGTACTTGGACGATCCTTC
>CAYVRL010000274.1:0-3886 GCA_964454065.1 uncultured Planctomycetales bacterium
GGTAGTCGCTCTCCTCCAGGAGTACCTCTCCCCCTACTCCCCGGTACTCAAGACTCTCGAGGAGCGGGGCGCCAAGGACGGCAAGCGCACTCTGGGCCGAAAGATCCTCGGCCTCCTCCAGCAACGAGTGGGCGAGTTGCGTGGGGTCCAGAACGCTCTCGTGGACCGCAATCTCCATCTCGTTCCCGCCGTTTCCAATCGCTACCGCCATCTGGGGGTGGCCTGGGAGGATCTGATCCAAGAAGGCAACACCGCGCTCCTGCGAGCCGTCGAGCGTTACGATCGGAAGGAAGGAGCACGGTTCTCCAGCTATGCCTCCTGGTGGATCCATCAAGGAATCCTCCACGCGCTCTCCTTCCAGTCGCGAACGGTGCGCCTGCCGGTGTATCTCGCGCAAGCCCTCCATCGGGTCCGGGATTACGTTTCCAATGCCCCGGACGTTCCCCCGATCGACGAGATCGCTCTTCGGACTCGGCTGAGCCCGGACCGCGTGGAACGAGCGATGACCGCCGACCGCTCCTGCCTCTCCATCGACCGTACTCCCAGTTCCGACGAAGACGACGACAGCTATCGCTGCTTCCTCGCCGACCGCCGGGAGACCCCGCTTCCGGACGAGCCGAAACCGGAAGAACTCCGGGAGACCCTGTTGACCCTCCTCCATCGCCTCCCCGAACGGGAAGCGCTGGTCCTCCGCCTGCGCTTCGGTCTCGACGACGGCCGCCCGCGCACCCTGGAAGAGGTTCGGGCGGTCCTCGGCGTCTCGCGGGAACGGGTCCGCCAGCTCCAGGCCCAGTCCCTGCGGCGGCTCTCCCAGCCCACCCCGCGGCGGATCCTTTCCCGCTACGCCTGAAGCGGAAAACGACTTATCCTGGGCGGGTGCTCAGCTGCGCCCTGGTCCTCCAGGCGACGGTCCTCCTGCCCGTCCCTCCGCTCGTGCCTCCCGGAGGGGGAGATCCATCCTATCGCGACCGCTGCGAGGAGATCTGCGTCCAGGCGGAATGGCCGGAGACCTCCCTGCGAGCCTTGCGACCCTCGACACCGGCTCAGGAACGGGTGCTCGGGGATCTGCTCCGGTATGGCGGCCCACGGCACGTCAAACTGGCTTCCTACCTCGCGGCGGATTGCGCGGCCGATTCCCCGCTGGCTCCGCTCCTCCTTCGCGCCGCCTGCGAGACCCCCGACCCCGCGGCCTCGATGGCCGCGCTCCTCGCCCCGGCCGCTCTCCCCGCGGAACTCCTTCCCGCCACCGCCGTCTTGGCCCTGGATCGTCGGCGCAGCCTGGGGTTTCGTGCCGCCGCTTGTTCCCGCCTGCTGGAGTCGGGCTGCCTCGGCGCCTGGCCGCTCGCTCGTTCGATCCTCCGCAGTGGGACCAGCTTGGACGAAGACGCCCCCTGGGCGGACTGGCGCCGCGACGGCCGTTACGAACTGCCCAAACGACTCCTCAGCCTCTGCCTGGACCGACTCTTCGCGGCCCGCGGTCTTCCCCCGAGCGGCTTCGAAGCCAATGCCTCCTGGGCGGACCAGGAGCGGAGCCTGGCAGAACTCGAAACTCGCGTTCCGGACCTTCTTCGTTCCTCGAAGGCCGCCGGGGAAGAACCCACCCCCGCCTTCGCGCAGGCCATCGCCACCATGCTGCGGCACGGCGCCGCGGGCGATGAGCGGATGCTCCGCGCCCTCGCCCTCCTCAGCCCCCGCGCGCTCCCGGTCCTGCGACTCGCTCTCGGCCGCTCGGAAGCGGGGCTGCGGATCGCCGCCCAGCGAACTCTGGAACGGATCCCGCGGTAGCCCCTCTCCCCTCAGGGCTGGAGGCGCTGCATCGTTCGCGGAAAGGGAATGCACTCCCGGACGTGTTCCACCCCGGTCAGCCAGGCCACCGTTCGTTCCAGGCCCAGGCCGAAACCGCCGTGGGGAACACTGCCGTAGCGGCGTAGGTCCAGATACCAGGAGAACGCATCCTCCGGCAGATCCTCCCCCCGGATCCGCGCGAGGAGCCGTTCGTAGTCGTCCTCGCGCACCGATCCTCCGACGATCTCTCCCGCCACGGGGGCGATGACGTCCACCGCGAGTACGGTGGAGGGATCCTCCGGATCGCGCTTCATGTAGAAGGCCTTCACGCCAGTCGGCCAGTGAGTGATCATCACCGGGCGGCCGAAGTGTTCGCCGAGGATGCTCTCGTCCGGAGCTCCGAAGTCGTCCCCACGCCGGAACTCGGATTCGTAGCGGCCCTCTCCTTGCCAGGACAGGAGCAGATCTGCGGCTTCCTGGTAGCGCAGGCGCGGAAAGGGAGCGTCCCACTGGCGCAGTTGCTCCGGGTCGCGGTCCAGGTCGGCGAGTTCGGCGGAACAGCGTTCCAGGACTTCCCGGATCCCGGCCCGCAACATGCCCTCGGCCAGTTCGCAGATCTCGTCCAATCCCGCGTAGGCCATCTCCGGCTCCAGCATCCAGAACTCGGTCAAGTGGCGGCGAGTCTTCGACTTCTCGGCACGGAACGTGGGGCCGAAACAATAGACCCTGCCCAAGGCCATCGCGGAGGCCTCGGCGTAGAGCTGCCCCGACTGCGTCAAGTAGGCCTTGGTGTCGAAATAGTCGGTCTCGAACAGGGTGGAGGTTCCCTCGCAGGCGTTCGGGGTGAAGATCGGGGAGTCCACGCAGTAGAAGCCCTCTCCATCCAGGTAGTCGCGAAAGCATTGCAACACCCGGTGGCGAACCCGCAGGAGCGCCGCCTGCTTGCGACTCCGCAACCACAGATGGCGATGATCCATCAGAAAGGCGGTGCCGTGTTCCTTCTTGGTGATGGGATAGGGTTCGGCGATCTGATGGACGCGCAGGTCCTCCAGGGCCAGTTCGGCACCCCCGGGCGCCCGCGGATCGCAACGTACGCGACCGACCGCCTCGAAGGAACTCTCCTGGGTCAAGGACTTCGCCGCCGCGAAGACCGAGTCCTCCACCCGATCACGGGCCACCACGCACTGGCAGATGCCACTGCCGTCCCGTAACAGCAGGAAGAGCAGCTTGCCCTTACCACGGCGGTTGTAGAGCCAACCACGAAGGCGCACGCGCTCACCGTCGTGGGAACCCAGGGCGGAGACTCGGAGGTCGAGGGGGGGGGCAACGGTCATCGGAGGAGTTCGAGGGCCAGGAGGGAACGGCCTCAGGGGAACATCGGGTAGGAGGGTTCCAGCTCCACCTGGGTGAGCTGATCGCCCTCCACGGTGACGGTACCGGTCAGGCGCAAACCCTTGCGACGGCACTCGACCCGAACCATGGCCGGGTCCTCGTCGAGGACTTGGTCCTCCTCGCGCAGGTAGACCGACTCGCAGCCCCGTTCACGCAAACCGCGAACGATGACCGCTCGCACCTGTACCGATCGGGGCGGTTGCTCTCTCTGCAGTGAATCGCCCTCGCTCTCCGGGGAGGCGGGTGGCGAGGCCAGCAAGGCTTCCACCCGGTCCAGAGCGACGTGGATCGCGTCCAGCTCCTCACGGAGCCGCGGCGGATCCAGGCCTTCCAGCACCCGCGCCAAGGCCTGCAAGCGGTCCGGAACCAGAGTCAGATCGGAATAGGCGCGCATCCCTTCGTCCAGACGATCGAGGCGGTCTCGCAGCCACCACACCACCGCGCCCGCGGCGGTGGCGAGGAGGAGGATCAGAATCAGGATCAGGAGTTCCATGGCCGGGGATGCCCAAAGGAGGGAGAGGACAGCCTAGCAGAGCCCGGACCCCCGCTAGGATGGCGCCGCCGATGGGCGCCCGCCTCCTCTACGCCACCGTCTTCGCGCTGCTGTGTCTGCCGCTCTTCCTGCTGCGCTCGGATCCGGCCACCAGCCAGGGCCTAGCCCTGAATCGCGCCCTCACCGAAGCCGCCCCGGCGGGCGAAGCCCCCCCCC
>CAYVRL010000275.1:0-3856 GCA_964454065.1 uncultured Planctomycetales bacterium
CCTTCCCCTTCCCTTCCTCCTTGGATTTGCTCCCAACATGAACCCGAACATCCATTCGGCGCCCTCCTCGGCGCGGTTCACGAAGATCGGCATCTTCCTGGACGGCAGCTTCTTCTCCCACGTGAGCCACTTCTACAAGTGGCGGCACCCCCGGGGCGCGCGCCTCTCCCTGGTGGGCCTCCAGAACTTCATCCGACGCCGGGTGGCCGAGGGCGAGGGACAGGAGGAACGCTACTGCCACGTGGTGGACTCCCATTTCTTCCGCGGTCGCCTGAGCGCCCGAGAATCCCGAGACCGGGACTCCTTGTACACCGAGCGGGTCTTCGACGAGGCCCTGATGCGTTCCGGTATCCAGACCCACTACCTCCCGGTTTCCCAGAGCAAGGAGAAGGGCGTGGACGTGCTGCTGGCCCTGGAGGCCTACGAACGGGCGGTCTTCAAGGGGTTGGACGTCTGCGCCCTGGTCGCCGGGGACGGAGACTTCGTCCCCTTGGTACGAAAACTCCACACCCTCGGTACCCGGGTCATGGTCCTGGGCTGGAACATTCGTTTCGAGGACCAGGACGGTCTGCTCCACGAAACGCGGATCTCCCATCACCTGCTGGAAGAAGCCACCTATCCGGTTCTCGTCAGCGACCAGATCGACGCGACCGAGGAAGGTGCCGACCCCCTGATCGACGGTCTCTTCTACCGTCCCGCCAACGGTTTCGCGGAACTCGAGGATCTGGAGGACGCCCCCGACCGGGTGCTGGAAAACCCGGTGTCCCCTGCGACGAGGCCGGGATCGCCCCAGGCCTCCCTCCCGCTCCCGAACGCCGAGGACGGGGATGCGGAACGCAACCGTTGTCGAGGACGGATCATCTTGTTACGGGACAACTGGGGCTTCATCGCCCGCGAGGGGGACGAACGGAACTTCTTCTTCCACGAGAGCGATGTACGAAATCGACCCTACACCACCCTGCGCATCGGGGATTGGGTCGACTTCCTGGCCACCGCCAACGATCGCGGGCCCTATGCGCAGAACGTGCGGAACACGGAGCAATGAGCTGGATGCGGGCCCACCCCGTGGAGGTTCTGCTTCCCCCGCGAGGATCCGGTCAGCGAAACAGGATACGGCCGACGAGCCGTTCTTCCTGCACCGCCCCGAAATAGCGGGAATCGTAGGACACCGCGGCGTGGTCCCCGATCACGTAGAAGCAGCCCGCCGGCACCCGGGTGGAGAGCAGCATTCCGGGGTCCACGGCCCCCCGTGGGAGGTCCAGGGCTCGACCATCCACCCACAGTCGCCCCTTCGCGAAACGCAGGCAATCACCGGGAAGACCCACCAGGCGCTTCACGTACAGATGGCCGGGAGCGGTCGGGGCCCGAAAGACCACCAGACTCCCCCGCGGGAGCTGGGAGAGTTCGGTAGGACCCAGGAGTTCGTACCAGACCCGCTGCCCATCGTGCAAGGTGGGTTCCATGCTCGCGCCGCGTACCGGTGCCACGCGCAAGTACCCCGTCCACAGGATCGGCAGGAAGAGGAGAAAGGAGCCACCCACCCGGAGGAGGAAGGCCCGGAGTCGGCCCGCGCGTCCGGATGGATGGCCCTGCGGAGGAGGAAGCACTCCTTCCTTTCGGCAGGTCCGGCCCCTTCCTTGAGCGAAGTCGACCGGGAGAGGAGAATGGCCCCCGCATGGTCGCGTCCCCCGTGGTCAGTCTGGTGATCCCGGTCTACGACGAGGAGGAAAACCTTCCCACCCTCCTCGCCGAGATCCGGGCCGCTCTCGGGACGCAGTCCCGGCCCTGGGAAGTCCTCCTCGTCGACGACGGCAGCCGCGACGGTTCCTGGAAGTTGATCGTCGCCGAGGGAGCCGCCGATCCCCATGTCCGCGGCCTGCGCTTCGCGGAGAACCGCGGTCAGACCGCGGCCTTCGCGGCCGGTTTCCGAGCCGCGCGCGGGGAACTGGTCGTGACCCTCGACGCCGACCTCCAGAACGATCCGGCCGACATCCCCCGCCTCCTCGATCTGATCGAGGAACAGGGCGCGGACGCGGTGCTCGGCATCCGCCGCCGCCGCAACGACGACTTCTTGCGCAGGCTCTCCTCGAAGATCGCCAACGCCTACCGCCGCTGGCGGACGCGCGACGACACGGTGGATACCGGCTGCTCCCTCAAGGTCTTCCGAACCCGTTACGTGCGCGAGATGCCCCTCTTCACCGGGCTGCACCGTTTCCTACCCACCCTCGCCCGAATGGGTGGGGCGCGCCGCATCCACCAGGTCGAGGTCCATCATCGGCCTCGACTCCACGGGGTCTCCAAGTACGGGGTCTGGAATCGCCTCTGGGTGGGGCTGGCCGACGTTCGCGCGGTCCGCTGGATGCAAGCTCGCAGTCTCCAGTACCGGATCGCGGATCGCGTGCCGCCGGCGGAAGAGGAGACTTCATGAGCGCCATCCTCCAGACCTGGTGGGAACACTTCGTGGCCGCGATGGACCCCCTGGTGATCCTCGGTCTGATCGGCCAAGCGGTCTTCACCGCCCGCTTCATCGTCCAGTGGCTGGCCAGCGAGAAAGCCGGCAAGAGCGTGATGCCGGTGGCTTTCTGGTGGCTCTCCCTGGCAGGTGCCGGCTTGCTCTTCGCCTATTCGGTCGCCCGAGCCGACCCGGTCTTCATTCTCGGCCAGAGTCTCGGTTTCATCATCTACAGCCGCAACCTGATCCTGATCCGTCGGGCGGGTCGGAATGCCAAGACGGTCGGTGGTTAGGGGTCTGCCCTCCCGCTACTCCCGGGTCGAGGGCCTCCCCCCGGGCGGTCGGCCGCTCCCCGAGGGCCTGCGCGCGGCCTGCGCGGAAGGGCGGCGAATCAAGGACGAACGCGAAACCCTGCTCCTGCGCAGTGAGGATCCGGACGGGGCCCTGTGGTGGAAGCTCTACCGGGTACCGCTGCGGCGACGCCTCTTCGCCTTCCTGGCCCGCAGCCGCGCCCGGCGGGAAGGTGCGGCGCTGAAGGCGCTGGCCGCCTCGGGGATCCCGGTGCCCGAACTCTGCTGCTGGGCGGAGACCCGCCGCCTCGGCATCCTGAGCGGTTCCCTGCTCGTGACCCGTGAACCTCCGGGGGCCCGGAACCTCCAGGAACTCCTGCTCTCCGACCCCGATTCGGTCGATGCCCGGAATTGGGTCCGGGCGCTCGGCCTCGCCGTCCGGAAACTCCACGACCTGGGTTTCGTCCACTTCCGACTCCAACTGCGGAACTTCCTCGCCTCCGGAAGCCCGGAGCACCCCCGCATCCTGGTCCTCGACACCCCCTATACCTGCCGCGCCCGAGGCCCGGCTCCGCGCAGCCGCCGACTGGTGGATTTGGTGGATCTGCTCGGCGCGGGCAGTCCGCTCCCTCCGTCCCTGGCCGCCGAAGCCCTCACCGCCTACGCGGGAGAGGATCCGCCCCCCGCAAGACTGAACGCACTCCGCGCCCGCTCCGCCCGGGCCCAGAAGTTCCGCCGGATCGGATGGTACCTGGCGATGAAACACCACTCCCTCTCCCGCTCCCCCCGCTGATCCGCTCCCTTGCCCTCCCTCCCCCGCGATTACGACTCCGCTCTCCAGCGGGCCTGGACCCTGGCCAATGCCGCCGAAGGGCATCTCTCCGCCAAGGAAGGGGCCTTCCTCTTCCTGGCTGCCGCGGTGCCGACCACGAGGGGCGAGATCCTCGAAATCGGTTCCTTCAAGGGCCGCTCCACCATCCTGCTCGCCCGAGGGGCCCGACTCTCGGAGCGCCCCGGAGTGGTGGCGGTGGATCCGCTCTGCAGTCCCGGGGCCACCGATCCCGACCTCCACGGGGCGGATTCCGCCGAACCCGATTACCGCGCCAACCTCGCC
>CAYVRL010000276.1:0-3851 GCA_964454065.1 uncultured Planctomycetales bacterium
GATGCCGAGCACCAGGCCCACCATCAGGCCCGGCGCGGCGGCGGGAAGGAGCAAGTGGCGCAGGGTGCCGGACTGGGAGAAACCGAGTGCGGCCGCGCCCAGGCGCAGACTCGCGGGGGCGGAGCGGAATCCTTCCTCGGTGCTGCGGATCAGGATGGGAAGCACCATGCAGGCCAGAGTCAAGCCGCCCGAAAGGATCGAGAAACCGAGGCCCAGGCGGACGCAGAAGAAGGCGTTGCCGAACAGCCCGAAGACGATCGAGGGCATGCCGGCCAACACGTCCAGGCTGCGGCGCACCAGGCCTCCGAAGGGGCCGCGGCCGGCTGGGTACTCCGCCAGCAGCAGCGCGGTGCCGAGTCCGAGCGGCAGCGCCACCGCCAGACATACCCCGAGGATGGCGATGGTGGAGACCAGGATGGGTGCGATGCCTCCGGCGCGTCCCGCGTCCCGCGGCGCCTGGAACAGGAAGTCCCAGGAGAGGTGCCCCACACCGTGGATCAGGACGTCCCCGACGATCCAGAGGAAAGCCCCCACGACCAGGAGTGCCGCGCCGTGGACCGCGAGCGTCGGGAGGAGCTCCCGCCAGGGTCGCCGAGGCTGCCGGGTCCGCCGGGAATCAGGCATGCTTCCTCCTCCGCGCGAGCAGGCTGGCGCTCGCCACCAGCAGGCCGACCAGCAGGGTCAGCAGGAGCCCACCCGCGAACAGCGCCGCGCGGTGATCGCCCATCGCGAAGGCCATCTCCAGCGCGATGTTGGCGGTCAGGGTGCGCAGCGGATCGAAGAGGCCGTGGGGAGTTTGGACCACGTTGCCGCAGACCATCAGGACCGCCATGGTCTCCCCCAGCGCCCGACCGGTCTCCAGCAGGATCCCGGTGCCGATGCCGGACCGTGCGGCGGGGAGCAACACCCAGCGGATGGTGTGCCAGCGCGAGAGGCCCAGGGCGGCGGCTCCACGCGGGAGTTCGGGGGGCAAGGAAGCCAGGGCCGCGTCGGCACTCAATGCCACCGTGGGCAGAATCATCAGCGTGAGGATCAGGATCCCGGCCAGCAGGCTGGGACCCGGAGGATGGATGCGGCCGATCCACGGCACCAGGACCACGATGCCGAAGAAGCCGTACACCACCGAGGGAATCCCGGCGAGCAAGCCGAGCAGCGCACGGTGGAGTCGGGCCAGCGGGGGTGGGGCATAGGCGTGGGCGTAGATCGCGGTACCGAGGCCCAGCGGCGTGGCCAGTGCCACGGCCCCGAAGCTCACCAGCAAGCTGCCCCAGACCATCGGCAGCATGCCGAAGCTGCCCCGGGCGGCGATCGCGTTCGGATGCCAGTCCGAACTCCCCAGAAACTCGCGCGCTCCGACCCCGCGCAGCGCGGGCCAGGACTCCCCGATCAGGAAGAGCAGGATCAGGAGCAGGATCAGGCCGCAGAGGAGCGCGCAGAGGCGCAGGACCAGGGACAGCGTGCGGTCAGTGCGGGAGTGGGACAAAGGCCTCCCGGGTCACCAGGTCGTCCACCGCCGCGGAGCGTGCGAAATCCAGGAAATCGAGGACTAGGCCACGCGGTTCCTCGGCCGAGACGAAGTTGAGGATCCTTCCCATCGGGAAGCTTCCGTCCGCGACGTGAGCGAGATCCGCGGGCACGCCGCCGAGTGGCAGCAGGCGGATCGGGGTGCCGTGTCGGGCTTCGAAGGAAGCGGTGCCGATCGAGACGTAGGCGAGCGCATCCGGGTTGCCGGCGACGGTCTTGATCGCCTGCTCGTTGTCGCCGATCACCACGTCGGGGTGAACCGCGCGATTGTCGAGGCGGAAGTGTTTCAGGAAGACCTCGAGCGTGGCCCGTCCTTCGGCCTTGTGGACCACGGTGATCGGGGCCGACTTGCCGCCGACCTCCTCCCAGTTCGAGATCTTGCCGGTGTAGATCGCGACGATCTGGGCTTCGGTGAGTTCCACGATCGGATTGTCCCGGTGGACGATCATGCACACGCCGTCGCGGGCGAGCGGGAAGGCGTGCAGATCCGATTCCTCTGGATCCAGCGAACGCGAGGCCATTCCCAGAGTGGCGAGGCCCGCACGCGCGTCGGCGATGCCCCGCGAGGAACCGCCCATCTGCACGTCCACGCGCACGCCCGGGTGCAGGGATTCGTAGCGCTTGCCGATCTCGGCCACCAACGGCGCCATGGTGCTGGATCCGGTCAAGGTGATTCGGGAACTGGCCTCCGGATGGTCGCAGGCGGCGACGAGGACGAGGAAGGACAGGAGAAGGAAGAGCGTTCGGCTTCGGGTTCGCATGGTGGCGGCGGATGCAGGAGGTCGGGGTTCAGGAGAAACTCAGGCGGCAGCAGCCGAGGTCCAGGGAGTCGGGGTGTCGGGAGTGGCGGAAACGCGGTTCCAGCGAGTAGAGGACGGCCTTGCCGTCCCGCTCGGCGATCACCAGACCGGCCTCGCGCAGGGTGCGCAGATGGTGGGAGAGGAGACTTTGCTCCAACCCGAGTTCGGCGTTGATCTCGCCGACGTGGCGGGGCCCGTCCAGCAGTTGGCGCAGGACCGCCAGCCGGGTGTCGTCGGCGAGCACCTTGAGGATCGCGGCGCAAGTGGGGGAGCGCGGCGAGTGGGGGCGGGTCATGCGAGGGGTGGATTTGGAATGAATGCGGGTTGAAATCAACATTCCTTCCTTTTCGTGACGGGTTTTTCCTCCTATTCTGGATTTCCGGTGATGAACTGCTGGTCCCTCTACCTGATCCGCTGTCGGGACGGTTCCCTCTACACCGGGATCGCGACCGACGTGGAGCGGCGTTTTCGAGCCCACGTCGCGGGGCGGGGTTCGCGTTATTTGCGGGGTCGCGGACCGTTGCGGCTGGTTCTCCAACGAAGCATCGGACCGCAAGGCGTGGCCCTGCGGCTGGAACATCGGGTCAAGAAACTCTCCAAGGAGCGCAAGGAGGCCCTGCTAGGTGATCCGGAACTCCTGCGGGGCCTGGCCGGGGAGGCGGCGTGTTCAGCGTCGTCTTCATGAAACTGCTGGAGGCGCGGCCCCGCAGTTACGACCGGCGCATGGACCGAGCCACCCACGGGCGGGTGAGTGCGCTGAAGGAGGCGGTGGCGGCCGCCTTGCCCGAGGGCGCGGAGGTCCTGGAGATCGGCTGCGGCACCGGGGAACTGGCCCGACGGCTGCTGGCGCGGGGGGGCCACGTGGAAGCCTTCGACCTCAGCCGGGCGATGCTCGCCGAGGCGCGGCGGAAACTCGCGGAGCCCCTGCGGGAGGGCCGCTGCCACTTGCGCCACATGGGCGTGGAGGACATGGATCGCTTGCCCGGCGCGGCCTACGACGCGGTGGTCGCGACCCTGGTCTTCAGCGAATGGAGCGCCGATACCCGCGCCTTTGCGTTGCGGGAATCCTTCCGGGTGCTGCGCCCGGGAGGCCTGTTGTTGCTCGGCGACGAAGTCCGACCCCGCGGAAGGGGGCGGCGGTTCCTCCACGCCTGCCATCGTCTTCCCCGCATGCTCCTCCCTTTCCTCGCCTCGAGCGGAGTGAGCCACCCTCTGACCGCGGCGGCCGCGGAGATCGCCACCGCGGGCTTCCTGCTCGAGGACGAACAGCGGCGCGAAGGCGGCAGCCTGGCCTTGTTCCGCGCGCGGCGGCCGACGGCGGATTCGGCGACGCCAGGACGACCATGAAGGCCATTCGCTTCCTCTGGGGCCTGCTCTTTCGGCTCTTTCCTTGTCCGGTCCCGACCGGTTTGCGCGCGGTGGGGGAGCCCGGTCCCGACAGCCCGGTACTCGTCACCTGCAACTTCGACCTCACGGTGCGTCGCCTCCTCAGGGTGCTGCGCCGCGCCGGGGTGGACGCCTGGCTCC
>CAYVRL010000277.1:0-3840 GCA_964454065.1 uncultured Planctomycetales bacterium
AGAGGTAATTGGTGATTCCGGCTCCGTATCCCAGCCATTCGGGGTACATCGATCCGATGGCGATCACATCGGGAAGGTAAACCTTTTCGACGAAGGAGCGCACTTCCTGGAGAAGTTGACGGAACTGGAAGAGCTTCTCCATGTTGAGGGCGGCCGGACTGTCGAGGTCCACGGCGTTGGCCACTCCTCCCACGGCGAGGTTCTGGATGTTCGGTGTCTTGCCTCCCAGGATGGCCACCGCTTGATTGGCCCGTCTCTGATACTCCAAGGCCTCGAGGTAGTGGAAGACCGCGAGGAGGTTGACTTCAGGCGGCAAGTGCATGGCCGGGTGGCCCCAATAACCATTCTCGAAGATCCCGAGCCTACCCTGACTGACGAAGGCACTGAGCCTGTCCTTGGTGGCGCGGAGTGCTTTAGCGCTGTTTCCGGGCCAATCGGAGAGATTCTCAGCCAGTTTGGAGGCTTTGTCGGGATCTCCCTGCAGGGCCGAAACCACGTCCACCCAGTCCAGGGCGGAAAGGTGATAGAAATGGACGATGTGGTCGTGCAATGCGTGGGCGATCAGGATGAGATTGCGGATCGCCTGGGCATTGGGGGGGATCTCGAGCCCGAGGGCGTTCTCCACCGCCCGCACGGAGGCGATCGCGTGTACGGTCGTGCAGACGCCACAGATGCGCTGCGTGAACAGCCACGCCTCGCGCGGATCGTGCCCTTTCAGGATGACTTCGATTCCGCGCCACATCTGGCCGGAGGACCAGGAATCGACGACCTTCCCGTCTTCGACCTCCACGTCGATGCGGAGGTGGCCTTCGATACGGGTGATCGGGTCGATGACGATGCGCTGACTCATTTCAGGCTCCATGCGGCCTCGTGCCGCGCCCGGACAAGACCGGGAAACGTTTGACCATGAGGAGGTAGACGACCACTTCGAGGGCAATCAATCCCAAGGTGATCAGGGTTTCGCTCACCGACGGGAAGTAGGTCCAGCCGGTTCCGGGGTCGAAGGCGACCAGGAAAGTGTCGAAGCGGTACAACCCGCCCCCGAGGATCATCAGCAGAGCGCTGAGCAACAGTCGTCCAGAGGTCGGGGAGCGGTCCAGCAGGGACGTTCCCGCGGGGATCAGGAATAGCAGGGCCTCGAGGACGAAGAGCGCTCCCAGGCCGTTGCTCGGGATGAGGGAAAGTTTTCCGTTGGAGGCCAGATCCGCGAAGCGCAGGGCCAGGAAGGCGAGCAACAGCCAGCCCATGACCCGGGCCAGACGGCGGAGCATCCCCCGCTCCTCGGTTCCGCCGAGGAAGGCAGTGGACAATACCGATTCCATGACCACCGCGGCATAACCCATCGAAATGCAAGAGATCAGGAACAGAAGCGGCAGCCAGGCGGTGTGCCAGAGTGGATGGAGTTTGCTTCCCGCCACCAGCATCAAACTTCCCAGTGAGGATTGATGCATGGTCGGAAGCAGCAGACCCAAGGCAAGGAGGAAAGGGAGGACGCGCTCCAGCCGGGGAGTCCAGACCTCGGCGAAGCGATGGAAACGGGAAGAAGTTTCGTTCCGCCAGCGATCGAGGAAGACAGGGGCAAGCTCTACCCACAGGACGAGCGTGTACAGGGTGATGCAGAGGGCGACCTCCAGCAAGACCGAGTGGAGGTTCCAATGCCAGGGCAAGAGCAAGCCGTAGAGCATCCAGTAGCGCCCCAAGTCGATGATCACCGAGAATCCGGCAATGGAATAGCCCAGGGCGCTGGTCAGGACCGCGGGTCGAACCAGAGGGTGGTAGCGGCCCTTGTTGAGGATGTAGCAGAGAATCGCCACCGCGTAGCCGCCACAACCCAACGCGGTTCCCGTGACCACGTCGAAAGCGATCCACAATCCCCAAGGGTATCCATCACTGAGTGCCGTCGTGGGCCCCAGACCGACCAGGAAACGCCAAAGGATCAAGACGAAGGCGATTCCCACCAGTCCGCTGAGAACCAGGAAGGGCAGGGTAAGGATCTTTCCGCCGAGCGGTCGAGGGCCGGTTTTCATCGTTCCTTCTCCCTCGTGCCGTCCTCGGCAAGCCCTTTCCTGTGGTTGCGCAGGATGACCCCGCTGAGCAGGGCGTAGAGAACCAGCGGCGCGATGAACCCTTTGTAGATCCCATGCTGGATGGTTTCGGAGAGACTCGCCATCGGCTGGTCACCGAGGGCGGGCAAGGCGAGGGCGGAGAAGGGGACACCGGCGAGGACCAGTACTTGGGTTCCTCCCGCTTCGTGTTCTCCATAGATGTGGTCGACATAGCGATCGGGGTCCGCCGCGAGGCGTTGGCGGGCCAGCGAAAGGAGTTCCTCTCGGGTGCCGAAGACCACCGCTTTGCGCGGGCATACCTCGGCGCATGCCGGCCCCAATCCCTGTGCGAACCGGTGGCGACAGAGTTCGCATTTCACGATTCGCGGCGTCGGCGTATCCCACTGGAACTTGGGAATGTCGAAGGGGCAGGCGACCTGGCAGTAACGGCAGCCGACACAACGGGAGGGGTCGTAGGCCACGACTCCGTGTTTCCCCTTGTGGAGGGCACCGATCATGCATACCGACACGCAGGCCGGATCGGCGCAATGCATGCATTGGGTTTTGTAGAAGGTTTGGCGACCGTCGATGAGTGCCTCTTTGACGACGGTCTTGGTGGAAGCGGAAAGATCCCGGGGGGCATCGTGCAGCCCCATCCCGCTTGGATCCTCCGCCGGGAGATCGTTTGCGCGTTTGCACGCGGCCATGCAAGCCATGCAGCCGATGCAGCGCGTGGAGTCGTAGAGGAGTCCGTAGGCGTTGGGGTCGGGCTCTTCGTGGGGGCGGGTGCGTGTGGGGAGCGGGGAAGGGCCGAGAACCGCGGCTCCGGCGAGGGCCACGCCCTTCAGGAAATCTCGACGGTCAGTGCGCATTTCAGACCTCCTCCTCTGGGGGTTCTTCGGCGTGCTGGACCTCGTCGATGCGGCGCCCCGCCATCCAGGCGGCGCCGATCAGGACTCCGCCGACCAGGCCGGCGAAGCCGGTGGAAACGGGATCGATTCCTTCGCGGCCCCGTAACGGGGGGACCATCGGTGGATGGTCGGCGGCGGGAGTGGGAAAGGGGACCTCGATGGTCTCGTGGAGGGGGACGCGGAAGGCCAGATCCTGTTCGGTACAGCCCACGCAGGGGTGACCGATTCCAATCGGCCACGCGCCCACGACTTCACAAAAGTCGTGAGTGGAACAGTTGGCGAAGGTTTGGGGACCCTTGCACCCCAGTTCGTAGAGACACCAACCCTGGCGATGGCCCTCGTCGCCGTAGGCCTTGGCGAAACGGCCCGCGTCGAAGTGGGGCCGTCGCGGACAATGCTCATGGATGGTTCGTCCGTAAGCGAAGAGAGGCCGACCCTTGCCGTCGAGTTCTGGTAGTCGTCCATAACTCAGGAAATAGAGAATCGTTCCCAGCAGGTTGTAGGGATTGGGCGGACAGCCAGGGACCGTGAGTACGGTCTTGTCGCTGAGGATCCACGCGGCCCCACGGGCCTCCGTGGGGTTGGGGGGCGAGGCGACGATCCCGCCAAAGGAGGCGCAGGATCCCACCGCGATGATGGCGGCCGCCTGGGCGGCGCATTCCTGGAGGATCTCCAGCGCGGTGCGTCCCGCGATCTTGCAGTCGATGCCGCCTTCACGGGTGGGGATCGCACCTTCGATGACCAGGATGTAGCGCCCGGCATCCCTTTTCAGGCTGCGCCGCAAGTTCTCTTCCACTTGCTTGCCGGCGGCGGCGGCCAAGGTCTCGTGATAGTCGAGGGAAATGAGTTCCAGGAGCAGCGCCGCGAGGGAGGGATGGGTGGTC
>CAYVRL010000278.1:0-3831 GCA_964454065.1 uncultured Planctomycetales bacterium
AACCGGGCGGTCGCGGTCGCGATGCGTGCCGCCGGCGTGCGCGCCGCCACCGACGTCACCGGCTTCGGGTTGCTCGGTCACGCCGCCAACCTGGCCCGCGGTTCCGGGGTCGAGTTGCGGCTGCGCGCGGTGGCCCTGCCGCTCTACGACGGCGCCGCCGAGCTGGCCGCCGAGGGCGTCCTCTCCGGGGCTTCCGCTCGGGGGCGCAACGGCTTCCTGAAGGACCTGGTGGAGGTCCGCGACGGGGTTCCGAAGTGGCTGGCGGATCTCTGCTTCGACGCCGAGACCAGTGGCGGCATCCTCCTCGCGGTGGCGCCGGACAAGGCTCAGGCCTTCCTCGACGCGCTCCCCGCCGAGGAAGCCCCCGCCCTGGTGGGGGAAGTCGCCGCCGGAGCCGCGAAAGTGGTGCTGGGCTGACTCCCCGCCGCGTATCATGGTCGCGGGAGCGGATCGGGGCTGGCGCCTCGCGCGGCCTTCAAAGCCGTTGGGGACCATCACGGATGGGCCCGGTGGGTTCGATTCCCATGCGCTCCCGCCAGCTTCGCCCCATCCTTCGGCCTTGATCCTCCCGCTCCTCGTTCCGGCCCTGCTGGCTCTGGCCCAGACCGGCTCCGCCGTGCCGCCCGCGGCCTCCGGGCCACCGCCCGCCGCTCCGGTGGTCGTGGTGCGCCTGGAGGGGCCCCTCACCCAGGGCTGGTCCTCGATCCTGCGTCGGGCCGTGGAGAACGCCCACGCCGAGGGCGCCCAGGGCCTGATCCTGGAACTCGACACCCCGGGCGGAGAGATCGAGCTGATGAAGCGCCTCGGGGAGATCCTCGATCGCGCGGGTTCCGACATGCAGACGGTCTGTTGGGTGGACCGCCACGCCCTTTCCGCGGGGTCCTATCTGGCGATGTCCTGTTCCCAGATCTGGATGGCTCCCGGGGCCACGATCGGAGCCGCGATGCCGATCATGGCCGGGCCCGGGGGCCTCGTGCCCCAGCTCGACAAGGGGGTGGAGGAGAAGTTCCTGTCCGCCTTCCGGGCCGAGTTCCGGAGCTGGGCGGAACTCCACGACCGGGATCCGCGGGTCGCGGAGGCCTTCGTCGACAGCCAGGTGGAACTCAAGCGGGTCAGCCTTGGTGGCGAGACCCGGGTGGTGAGCGGCAAGGAGTACCAGGACCTGCTCGAGAAGGGCGAGACTCCCCGCTTCCTCGAAACCCTCTGCGCGGCGGGGGAACTCCTGACCTTGACGCCCGAACAGGCCACCCCGCTCGGTTATTGCGATGGGGTGGCGGCTTCCGAGACCGAGCTCCTCGCCGCCCTCGGCTGGCAGGACGCTCCCCTTTCGCTCGTCCGTCCCAACTGGTCGGAGAGCCTGGTCGGGGTGATCGGTTCCTACTCCTGGTTGCTCCTGCTCGCGGCCGCGTTCCTGCTGGTGGTCTCCTTCAACATGCCGGGCTTGGGGGCGCCGGAGTTCCTCGCCGCCCTCGTCCTCGGCCTGTTCCTGTTCCACAACTATCTGATCGGCCTCGCGGAATGGACCGACATCATCCTGGTGGTCAGCGGTCTGGCCTTGATCCTGGTCGAGATCTTCCTGATGCCCGGGACCATCGTTCCGGGCGCTTCCGGGGGGGTGCTCCTCTTCCTCGGTCTGTTGCTCGCGATGCAGGATTTCGTCTTCCCCACGGGCGGGATCCAACTCGATGTCTTTCGCCACAACCTGACGGTTTTGTTGCTGATCCTGCTCGGGGCGCCGCTGCTCGGGATGTTCCTGATGCGCCGCTTCACGCGCACCCGCGCGGGGTCCTTCCTCTCCTCCTCGCCCAGCGCCGATTTCGCTGGTTCCGTCACCGGTCGGGGAGCGATCCTGCCTCCCTCCCGCGTGGAAGCGGGGGCGCGGGGTCGGGCCCTCACCCCGCTGCGTCCCGCGGGTCGGGTCGAGATCGACGGCGAACCCCACGATGCCCGCAGCAGCGGCGCGTTCCTGCCTGCCGGGGCGGCGGTCCGGGTCCTCGAACAGCGCGGCGCTACCCTGCTGGTCACCGCCCTCCCCGTGGAGGAGGACGACGCATGATCCTGGTCTTCAGTCTGCTGCTGCTCGGGTTCGGCCTGGTGGCCGCCGAGGTCTTCTTCCCCTCGGCCGGTCTGCTCTCGCTGGTCGCGGGCTGCACCCTGATCGGCTCGGTGATCTTGGCTTTCCAGGAGTCCTCCGGCCTGGGTTGGTTGGTGTTGATCATCGCTCTGGTCGGCCTGCCGCTGGTGGTCGTCCTCGCCTTTCGAGTCTTTCCCCGCACCCCCGCCGGCCGCCGCATGATCCAAGGGGGGGCCACCTGGGGGAAGGGAGAACGCGCCGCCATCGAACACCCGATCGCCCGTTTCGTCGGTCAGCGCGGGGTCGCGATCTCCCCGCTTCGTCCGAGCGGCATCGCGCAGTTCGGTGACGAACGCGTGGACGTGATCTCCCGCGGCGACCACGTACCCGCTGGGACCGAGGTCCTGGCGCTCCGTTTCGAGGCGAATCGCCTCGTCGTCGAAGTCCCGCACCCCTCCTCCGAGAGTCCGCAATCCGCATGAACCTACCCCTCTTCGTCCTCCTCCAGGCAGCCCCCGAGGCCCAGAATCCCATCGGCTGGATTCTGATCGGCATCCTGCTCCTGGTCCTCTTCGTGGTCCTGGTGATCTTCCTCCGGTACCTGAACCTCTACATCCAGTCCTTGTTGACCCGGGCCGGAATCGGTTTGCTGGACATGATCGCGATGAACTTCCGCAAGGTCAGTCCGGCGATCATCGTTCGGGCCCGGATCATGGCGGTCCAGGCCGGCTTGGAGGGGGTGGACCAGCGGAATCTGGAAGCCCACTACCTCGCGGGAGGAAACGTGTTGACGGTCATCACCGCGTTGATCTCCGCGGACCGCGCCGGTCTGCCGCTGGATTTCAAGACCGCCACCGGGATCGACCTCGCGGGACGCGACGTACTGGATGCGGTGAAGACTTGCGTGAATCCCAAGGTCATCGACTGCCCCAACCCCGCGAGCGGCAAGACCGAGGTCACCGCGGTGGCGAAGGACGGGATCCAGGTGCTGGCCAAGGCGCGGATCACGGTGCGCACCAACATCGCCCGCCTGGTGGGCGGTGCCACCGAGGAGACCATCATCGCCCGCGTGGGTGAGGGAATCGTGACCACCATCGGTTCCGCCCAGACCCACAAGGACGTCCTGGAGAATCCGGACACCATTTCCAAGGTGGTCCTCGCCAAGGGCCTGGATGCCGGAACCGCGTTCGAGATCGTCTCCATCGATATCGCCGACGTGGACATCGGGGTGAACATCGGGGCTCGTCTGCAAGCCGACCAGGCCGAGGCGGACAAGCGGGTGGCGCAGGCGATGGCCGAGAAGCGGCGGGCGATGGCGGTCGCGGCGGAGCAGGAACAGCGCGCCGAGGTCACCGCCAACCGCGCCAAGGTCGTCCTGGCCGAAGCCGAGGTGCCGAAGGCGATGGCCGACGCGCTGCGGAGCGGCAATCTCGGCGTGATGGATCTCTATCGGCTGCGCAACATCGACGCCGACACCAAGATGCGGCGTGGCATCGCCGACGACGGCCCACAGGGTCCGGCCGGAACTCCCGGCGGGAGTGCTCCGCCGAAGTAGGGGGGAGAACCCGAGGCGATGAAAACCATTCGTGACATCCTCGACCATTTCGACACGGTCTTCTGGATCGTGCTGGTGTTCGGGACTTCGTTGGCCTCTTTCTTGAAGAAGCGGGCCCAGCAGCGCGCCGCGGAGGAGGCCCGGCGGGGGGGTGTCCCGCCGCGCCCCTCCGGGGCGGCGGTACCGGCGAGGCAGTCGGTTC
>CAYVRL010000279.1:0-3806 GCA_964454065.1 uncultured Planctomycetales bacterium
GGAAGGTCGGTTGCGCCTGGAGCACTTGCCGGTGGGGAGCTGGCGGATCGCCCTCTTCCAGGACGGCCTCCGCACCGCCGAGGCCCAGGCCGCGGTGGTGGCGGGGGGGCTGGGCCGAGTGCGCTTGCAACCGCGACCGCGACCCTGAGTCGCGCCCGGGCGCCGGGCTACTGGAGGACCGGCAGTTCCAGCGATTGCCGTTTGGAGATCTCCGCGGCGAGGCGCCCGGCGATTTCCAGGAAGGACTTCGCCACCGCGGACTCGGGATCGGAGACCACGACCGGTACCCCGCGGTCGCCGCCTTCGCGGATGCCGCCCTCCAGGGGAATCGAACCCAGGTAGGGGACTTCGAAGGTCTGGGCGGTGCGTTCGCCGCCGCCCTCGCCGAAGACTTCTCCGCTCATGTTCTCGAGCACGCCGAGGATCTCGCACTTCACCTGTTTGCACATGCCGATGGCGCGGCGCACGTCGGTCAGACTGACTTCCTGAGGCATGGTGACCACCACCGCCCCGGTGAGTGGAACGAGCTGAGCGAGCGAGATCTGCGCATCCCCGGTTCCGGGGGGCATGTCCACCAGCAGGTAGTCCAGATCTCCCCATTCCACGTCGTTGAGGAACTGCTCCAGGGCCTTGTGGAGCATCGGGCCGCGCCACATGACCGGGGTGCCGTCCTCGATCAGATAGCCGATCGACATGGTCTTGATGCCGTGGGCTTCCTTGGCCGCGATCCGGCCCTCGGGGCTGGCCTGGGGTTTTCCTTCCAGCCCCATCATCACGGGGACGTTGGGGCCGTAGACGTCCGCGTCCAGGAGGCCGACGCGGGCTCCGTGCGCGTGCAGGGCCGCGGCGAGGTTGACCGCGCAGGTGGTCTTGCCGACTCCGCCCTTGCCGCTCGTGACCGCGATCACGTTGCTGATGTGCTCTCCGATGGAACTGGAGGGGCCGAGCGAGGACTTGACTTCGGCCTTCATCTCGATCTGGACCCGTTCCACGCCGGGCAGGGCGCGGACCGCGTCCTCGGCTTGCTGCTGGAGCTGGGCCTTGACCGGGCAGGCCGGGGTGGTGAGGACCAGGCTGAAGGCGACCGCGCCCCCACAAACGCGCAGGTCGCGCACGAAACCCAGGCTGACGATGTCGCGGTGGAGGTCCGGGTCCTGGACGACGCGCAGGGCCTGGAGGACGGTTTCCTTGGTGACTTCGGTCATCGTGTTCGAGGATCCGGAGAACGGACCCCGCAGCTACCATGAGCCAGCGGAAGGACTCCTTCAAGCCATCCGAGGAGGGCTGGCACGGTGGAAGAGGCAGAGGATACCCGGGAACGCGCGGTCGTGCTCTTGAGCGGCGGGCTGGATTCGGCCACGGTCGCCGCGGAGTGGGTGCGCGAGGGCTGCGCGGTCCATGCCTTGACCGTCGATTACGGCCAGCGGCACCGGGTGGAGATCGAGGCGGCGCGTTTCCTGGCTCGCCATCTGGGAGTCGAGGAGCATCTGGTCCTGCGCCTGGATCTGCGCGCGGTGGGGGGGAGCGCACTCACCGCGGACATCCCGGTTCCCAAGGCGGATCACCCCGAGGATCCGGTGTTGCCCGAGATCCCGGTCACCTACGTCCCGGCCCGCAACGCCCTCTTCCTGTCCCTGGCGCTGGGGCTGGCCGAGGCCCGCGGGGCGCGGCGGATCGGGATCGGGGTGAACGAAGTCGACTACTCGGGCTATCCCGATTGTCGCCCCGAGTTCCTGGCCGCTTTCCAGAGAATGGCCGACCTCGCGACGCGGGAAGGTCTTGCGGGTCGGGGTGTCGTCATTTATTCCCCCCTCCAAGGTCTGGGCAAGGCCGACATCCTCGCCCGGGCCCGCGCCTTGGGCGTGCCGGTGGATCGTACGGTTTCGTGCTACGATCCTAGAGCCGATGGCAGCCCTTGTGGGCTTTGCGACAGTTGCCGTCTCCGTGCCCGAGCGGAACGGGAACTGGCCGCTCGCTCGCAGGCGCCCTAGGCCCGGCTCCCCCTCCCTACCCTTCGGATGTACTTCAACAGCATCGCCTTCGGGATCTTCTTCCCGACGGTCTTCCTGCTCTACTGGTCGCTACGGAACCACCGGGTTCCGCGCCACTGGCTGTTGCTGGTCTCCAGCTACGTCTTCTATGGGTGGTGGGACTGGCGCTTCCTGGGCCTGATCTTCTTCTCCACCGTGCTGGACTGGGTGGCGGGCAATGGCATCCACCGCTCCGAGGATCCCCGGGTCCGCAAGCGTTTCCTGCTCTTGAGCCTGATCGGAAACCTCGGGGTCCTGGGCTTCTTCAAGTACTTCAACTTCTTCGAGCAGGGCGTGGTGATGGTTTGCCGCAAGCTGGGCTTCGAGGTGGACCCGTGGGTCCTGAAGGTCCTCCTGCCCCCGGGGATTTCCTTCTACACCTTCCAGACGCTCAGCTACTCGATCGACATCCATCGGCGCAAGCTGGAACCCGCACGGACTTTCCTCGACTTCGCGGTCTACGTGGCCTTCTTCCCCCAGTTGGTGGCCGGGCCGATCCTTCGCGCCTCCTATTTCCTGCCCCAGATGCTGGACCGGATGAAAGCGGTGGCCGTCGAACACGTGGACGGTTTCTATCTGATCCTCCGCGGCTTGGCCAAGAAGATCATCCTCGCCGATGCCTTGGGACGAGGAATCGTGCAGCCGATCTTCGGCGGCGCGGCCGGGATCCCCGATTCCTCCGCCTTCACCTCCATGGACGTGATGCTCGGGGCCTGGGGTTTCGCCTTCCAGGTGTATCTGGACTTCAGCGCCTACTCCGATATCGCGATCGGTGCCGCCCAGCTCCTGGGTTTCAAGATTCCGGACAACTTCCGTTCTCCCTTTCAAGCGCCGAATCCTCGGGATCTTTGGCGCCGCTGGCACATTTCCCTGACCACCTGGTTCCGCGACTACCTGTTCTTTCCCCTGGGCGGCAGCCGCCAGGGTTTTTCCCGCACCTGTTGGAACATCCTGGTGGTGTTCACGATTTCCGGCCTCTGGCACGGCGCCGGTTGGCACTTCGTGATCTGGGGCTTCGCCAACGGCCTGTGGCTGGTGCTCTACGACATGTGGGAACGGTGGGTGCCGATGCCGGATCCGAAGTCCCGGGCGGGGCGTTCGCTTCGCCCCCTGGGCGTGCTCTTCACCTTCACCATCTTCGCCTTCATGGTGGTGCTCTTCCGCAGCGGTTCCTTCTGGCAGGTGCGGGAGATCTACGCGCGGATGTTCTCCTTCACGGTCGGCTTCTCCGTGCCCTTCCGGCACGGGATGATCCTGCTCTTCGCCGTCGCTTGGATCACCCACCTCTTCCCCGAAAGGCTCACGGATTTCCTTCGCAAACGTTTCACGGCTTCCCCCGCGCTCTTCCAGGGCATGGTCGCGGCGCTGCTCTTCATGGTCTTCGCTTTCTTCCAGGAGATGGCGACTCCCTTCATCTACTTCCAGTTCTGATTCCTCCGATGCGCGTCCTCCGCTTCCTGTTCCTGGATCCCCTGACCAAACCCTTTCGCGCTTTCGCGTGGGCGCTCCTCGTCCTGCTGGTGGGTTGTTTCCTGGTCAGCGACACGCCCTATGGACTCTGGCAGCCCTATAGCTCCTCGGTTCCGTTGAAGACGGCCTTCTTCTTCGGCCAGGATCGCTCCTGCGACGTCCTCCTGTTGGGGGCCTCGCGGATCAAGGGCGCGATCAGCGCGGGGTACGCGGAGACCCTGCTCCATGACGAGTACGGTCTCGACACCTCGGTCTTCAACCTCGGGATGGGCGGCTCCACGGCGCGTAACGACTACGTCTTCTTCC
>CAYVRL010000280.1:0-3769 GCA_964454065.1 uncultured Planctomycetales bacterium
ATCGGCCAGATGATCCGCCACGGCAACCGCGCCACGATCTCGCTGATCATCCCGACCCGAGGCATGCTCGGTGCCCGCACCCAGGTCATGACCCTGACCCGGGGCGAAGGAATCGTCCACAGCGTGCCCGCGGGTTTCGGCCCCGACCGGGGAACTCTGGAGACCCGCCGCAGTGGAGTTCTGGTGGCCAGCGAGAGTGGAGCGGCCACGGCCTATGCGCTGCGCGGACTCGAGGACCGCGGAGAGTTCTTCGTCCGCCCCGGGAACCAGGTCTACGAAGGCATGGTCGTCGGGGAGAACAACAAGGACAACGACATCGTCCTGAACGTGGTCCGCGCCCGGCGCCTGACCAACATGCGCTCCGCGAACAAGGACATCGAGGAGAAGATCCGCACCCCGCGGGAGATGAGCCTGGAAGCCTACCTCGAATACCTCGGCGAGGACGAACTCCTGGAAGTCACCCCTCAGTCCCTGCGACTCCGCAAACGCAAGCTCAGGGAAAAGGATCGGCGGCGCAAGGGTTCCGGGGTCTGAGGGCGGTGGCTGGCGCATCCGCCCTCGCGCTCCCCCTCGTCGTGCTTCCCACCTACGACGAACTCCGCAACCTCCCTCCCCTGGTGGACGCGATCCTCCTCGTTCTCCCCACCGCCCACGTCCTGGTGGTGGACGATGCCAGCCCGGACGGCACCGGCGGGTGGGTGGCGGAGCGGGGCCGCACCGAGCCTCGGCTCCACTTGCTCTCCCGATCCAGCAAACTGGGGCTGGGTTCCGCCCATCGCGCGGGCTGGAGCTGGGGCCTGGAGCGCGGCCACGATCCCATCCTGACCATGGACGCGGACTGGTCGCACCATCCCCGCTATCTGCCCACTCTGCTGGAACTCTGCGCCCAGGGAGCGGACCTCGCCATCGGCTCCCGCTACGTGTCGGGCGGCGGAGTTCGCAACTGGCCGCTGGGGCGGCGGCTGCTCTCCCGCGGCGCCAACGGACTGGCGCGCCGCCTCCTCCGTCTCCCGGTCCGAGACGCCACCGCCGGATTCCGAGCCTACCGGGCCGCGACCCTGCGCGCGATCCACCCCGAGGCGATTCGCGCCGAGGGTTACTCCTTCCTCGAGGAGAGCCTGTGGCGGGTCCATCACTGCGGACTGCGCGTGGAGGAAACCCCGATCCTGTTCGAGGAACGACGCGCCGGTCGTTCCAAGATCAACCGCAAGGAAATCCTGAAAGGGGCGGGTACCCTCCTCAGGTTGCTCTTCGCACCCTCCCCCGTCTGAACGTGTTCCGCAGCCTGTTCCGCCCGGTCCTGGTCGGCCGCCTCTTCGGGATCCCCTTGTTGGTGATGCCGGCGGTCCTGTTGTTGACCCTGGCGATCCTCTTCAGCGCCTTCCATGCCGCCGACGGACCCGGAATCGGCGCCCTGCTGCTCCTCCTCGCGATCCTCGGTCTCTCGCTGGTCGCCCACGAACTGGGACACGCCCTGGTCGCCAGGCGATTGGGCTTGCGGGTCCTGGACATCACGATCTGGCCGCTGGGCGGCATGGCCCGTCTGGAAGGTCTCTACCGAAAACCCGAAGTGGAGGCGCCGGTGGCGCTCGCCGGTCCCGTGGTCAACCTGGCCCTGGCCGGGATCTTCGCCCTCCTGCCCGGGAACCTCGCCCACGACTCGATGGGAATGAATCTCGTGCTCGGGGTGGGCAACCTCTTCCCGGCCTTCCCCCTGGACGGAGGCCGGGTCCTGCGCGCCTGGTTGAGCCGTCGCTCACCCCTCCCCGACGCGACCCGGGCCGCCATCCGGATCTCGAGCTGGGTCGCCGCGGGTCTCTGCCTCTACACGGCCTTCTTCCACATGTTCTTCTTCGGCCTGATCCTGCTCGTCTACGTCTGGTTCACCGGCCGCATGGAACTGCTGCAAGTGATCCTCCGTACGGGACAGGCGCCACGGCTCTCGACCGGCAGCGTCTTCCGGGCCGCCTTCGGTCATGGCCCGACCCGGACGCCCGGGCCCAACTCGGAGACGTGGGCCCGGGAGAAGGATCTGGAGGAGGACCTCCAGGACTTCCACGGGAGCTTGAACGAGTTCTTCCGGGACCGGGATCCCAAGGATTGAAGCCGGCCCCGGAAGCGGGGGCAATACCTATTTGTTGGCCCCGCCGAACTGGTGTTCGTCGCGGGCGATGATGCCGTCCAGGACCTCCTCCGCGGCCAAGGCACCGGCCCGTTTGGCCGGATCCGCCTTGGCCTCGTCGATGATCCTCCGGGCTTCGGGGAGGAACTCGTTGTACCAGCGGTCGGCGACCTCGAAGGTCCCGTGCCAGTGGGCGTAGTCGGGGGCCATCATCGAGGCTCCATGACGACCCCGACGGCCCTCGTGGTGCCAGATGAAGAACCAGGTCCATTCGATGGTCTCGTCGAAGTTCTTCTTGCTGAGCAATCCGTTGCTCTTCAAGGAGGCCATCAGCTCCAGTCCGGGTTGGGCGAACTTGGTGTTGTAGAGGAGGACGAAGTCGTCGTACTGCTTGAAGAAGTTCTTCACGAAGTTGCCGCCGTGGCAGTTGATGCACACGTCGGTCATCGCCGCGCGCTTGTCCTGCCAGGTACTCGTCACCTGGGCCGGATCCTGGGTGATCTTGCCCTGGGCGTCGGTGTCCATGCGCACCGAAGCGGGGGGACGGTTGTTCCATGCGATCCGTGCCCGCGGGTCGTGGGTGACCTCCTGGTTCTTGGTGGCCGACATGTGGCAAGTCGCGCAGGTGGGAGCCGCGGTGTAGTCCTCGCCCACGACCCAGGTCGGAGAATCGAGGTTCATTTCGTCCTTGCGGTCCCGGTAGGCGATTCCGTGCTTGGACTCCTCGTAGATCTCCTTCTGGGGGTGGTCGGGGCCGAGATGGCACTTGCCGCAATTCTCCGGTTGACGGGCGCGTCGAGCGGAGAAGTCGTGGCGGCTGTGGCAAGCGGTGCAGGAGCCCCGACTGCCATCCAGGTTCATGCGACCGATTCCGGTGTTGGGCCAGGTCTTGCTATCGAACAGGGGTTCCCCGTGTTCGTCACGAGCGATCTTGCCGGCGTCCACCAACGAGGCGTCGAAGCTGACCTTGGCTTTGCCGCCGCCTTCGGGAAGGACCAGTCGCCAGGGAGTCATGGAACCGCCATCCGTGGACTGGAGGGCGATCTGACTGCCATGGCACTGATGGCAGCCGGAGTTCGCGAAGGAGGCCCCATTCACGGTGAGGGTGTGGCCAGGGCGGTGGGGATCGGGAATCACCAGATCCTTGCGACTGCCCTCCAGCACCTCGGCGAGGAGGTTGTCCAAGGAATGGAGGATGTTGCCAGCGGCGGCATGGTGGCTGCCTTCGAACTCCTCGAACTCGTCCTCGTGGCATTCCCCGCAGTCCTTGGGAGTCACGATGGTGGCGATCCGGGAGCCTTCGTGCTCCCAACCATCCAGATCACCGGGTTGCGCGCCATGGCAATCGAGGCACTCCACGTCGGAGCGGGCGTGTTTGGACTCCAGGTACTGCTGAACGATGCCGGGAGTGTGGTCCTGGTGACACTCCACGCACTCCTCGCTCCCCCTGGCGGGGGCGGAGGGAACGGTTTCACTCCGGGAAGCCGCCGGAGTCGGGGTTTGGGCTTGCGCGGTCTGCTCGCAAGCGAGGTCGCCGACGCCGAACAGGAGGAGTCCAGAGGCCAAGGAAGTCCCGATGGCCAGACCTTGTTTCAGGAAGGGAATCATGGGGGGGAACGGGGGTGTCTCTCGTGGAAGGACCTCCCG
>CAYVRL010000281.1:0-3768 GCA_964454065.1 uncultured Planctomycetales bacterium
AGTTGCTCTCCGGGTCGGCGGGGAACCCGCGGTTGAGGGCGGCGATGTCCCGGCGCCGGGATTGCAAATCCTTTCCCCGTTCACAAAGAGTGACCCGGATTCCGGCGCGAAGGAGTTCCAGGGCGCAGAACAAGCCCGCGGGGCCACTTCCGATCACGAGCGCGTGAGGGGCCGTGGGCGGGGGCGGGGGGATCGGCGTCGGACTGCGCGGGGCCGGCGGGGGCAGGGGCGCATCCCCGCGGCGGCGCACCGAGAGGCGCACCTGCCAACCCATGTGGCGGCGGCGGGCATCGAAGCTGTAATGCTCCAGGCGGGCGTCGAGGATCTCCGCCACCGGGCGTGCCAAGGCCCGGGCGGCATGGAAGCGGAGCTGCGCCGCCGAGAGAGCCGCCGGAATCTCTTCCGGGGAGAGGATGAAATCCGCCGTTCGCTTCATCGAGTCAACCGGGAAGTCGATGAAGGAATTCCAGGAGCCCCTTGGTGAAGGAGGCGGGGCGTTGCAAATACACCGCGTGTGCGGTACCCGGAAGAGTCAGTTGGGATGCTTTGCGGACGACCAGCGCCAGTTCGTTGCCGTTCTCGTAGGGGACCACCGGATCCTTGCGACTCCAGATGAGATAGATCGGGACCGGAGAGTCCCTCAGCTCGTCCACCCACTCGGGAATCCCCACCGGGGCGATTCCGACGAAGGCGCGAAAACGCTCCGGGTGTCTGGCGATCGCCGGCAACGCCACCCGCCCACTCGCGGAAGGGGCCACCACCACAGAGTCCCGCAGCTCCAAGGCGTCCAACAGCGCGGGCAGGAAATCCCCGTCCTCCCAAACGCGAGGCTGCGAAGCGCCGGACCCGGGTAGGTCCACCGCGAGGGCGTGGTAGCCATCCTGGGCCACCCCCCAGAGGATCCCGCTGCTCTTCCAATCCGCGGAGTCGTACCGCGCCCCATGGAGGAAGATCACCGCCGCGCCGGTCGCCGGACCCATCTCCAGGTAATGCACCGTGGAGCCCCCGACGGACACGGTGCGGGAAGCCGCCGGGGGACCGGTCTCCATCTTGCCGCAGCCCAGGAGCGTGGCTGCGATTCCGCACCCCAAGAAGGTGCCCAGGAAGGGGCGGAGGCTCATCGAGACGCGCTTTGCGTTCTTGCGGAGCGGAGGAAATCGAGCAGTTCGCGATGGAAGCGCTCCGTGTGCTCGAGATAGAGCGGGTGAACGTGCCCCGGGTAGGTGCTCAGACGCCCATCCGCCACCCGCGCGACGAGATCCTCCGCGTCGTGGGCGGAGAGGACATGGTCCTCGGCGCTGCGCATGAGCAGCACCGGCACTTCACAACCGCGCAGCTCCCGCTCGAACTGCAGGACTCCCACCGGCGCGACTCCCACCCACGCCCAGTAGCGCTCCGGATGGCGGGCCAGCGCGGGCAAGGAGAAACTGCCGCTCATCGAGGGGGAGAGGAGAGCGGCGCGCCCCGCGTCCACCGCGTCGAGAAAACGACCGAGGAAGAGGTGATGCGGTTCCTCGTCGCTGGGTGATTCGCCGAAACCGGGAAGATCCACCGCGAGGACGTGGAAACCGCTCTCGGCGAGCAGTGGGATGGTGCCCGTTTCCAGCCAAGTCTCCTTGGTGAAGGAGGCTCCATGGAGCAAGAGGACCGTGGGCCGGTCTTGCCCGACCCCTTCCTCGAGGAAGGCCACGTCGTGCGTGCCGACCAGAGCCATGCGGGTCGTGTTGTTCATGACCCCACGATCCTAACGAAATGCGGCTCAGATGAGGGCGGCCTCGGCGGCTTGTTGGGCTTCCACGCAGGCGATCGCGGTGAGGTGGACGACGTCCTTCACCCCGACGGAATGGGGCTGGAGCATGTGGGCGGGCTTGGCGAAACCCAGCATCACCGGGCCGACCAAGGGGGTCTTGGCGACCTGCTTGAGCAGATTGACCGCGATGTTGGCGGACTGGAGATCCGGGAAGACCAGTACGTTGGCGCGCTTCCCACCCAGGCGGCAGTCGGCGTAGTTCTTCTGCACGGTCGGGTCGAGAGCCGCGTCCACCCGCATTTCGCCATCCACGAGTAGTTCGGGGGCTTCGTCGCGGACGATCTGGACCGCGCGCCGCATCTTGTCGCTGCGCTTGTGGGGGGTGCCGCCGAAACTGCTGAAGGAGAGCATCGCGACCACGGGATCGATTCCGAAACCTTTCACCGATTCGGCGGCGAGGATCGCGATTTCAGCGAGGTCCTCGTCGCTGGGGACGATGTTGACCGAGGTGTCGGCCAGGAACAGGGCGCCTTGTTCGGTGAAGACGATCGTCATGCCGCATGCCCGTCGCACGCCGGGTTTCATGGGTACGACCTTGAGCAGCGGAGGCATCGTCTTGCGTACCCGGCGGGTGACCCCGCAGACCAGGCCGTCGGCGTCCCCCATGCGGAGCATCATCGGGCCGTACCACAAGGGGTCGAAAAGACGTTCCTGCGCCTCGTGCAGCGTGCGATGGCGATGGCGCCGCACTTCGTAGAGTTCCTGGGCATAGGCCTCGAGCCGCGGGGACCTCTCGGGGTCGAGGATTTCGATCCCTTCCCCGGTGAATCCGAGTTGCTCGAACTTGGCGCGGATTTCCTCTTCGTTGCCGAGGAGGACGGGGTGAGCGATTCCCTCGCGGACCACGGCTTCGGCGGCGATGACGATCCGGTCCGCGGTTCCCTCGGGGTAGACGATCCGTTTGGGCTCGCGGCGGGCGGTGGCGACCATCTGACGCATCAAGTCTCGCTCGAAGCCCATCAGCTCCCCGAGTTCCCGTTCATAGGCGTCGAGGTCGATGTGCTTGCGCGCCACGCCGGTCTCCATGGCGGCGCGGGCGATCGCCGGAGCCATGCGGCGGATCACCCGATGGTCGAGCGGCTTGGGGATGATGTACTCGCGACCGAAGGAGAAATCCTTGCCCCCGTAGGCCGCGGCCACCGCATCCGGAACCGGCTCCTTGGCCAATTCGGCGAGAGCGCGGGTCCCGGCGTGCAACATTTCCGTGTTGATGGTGCGGGCCCGAACGTCGATCGCTCCGCGGAAGATGAAGGGAAAACCGAGGACGTTGTTGACCTGGTTCGGGTAGTCGGAACGTCCCGTGGCCATGATCACGTCCGAGCGGGCCGCTACCGCATCGGGATAGGGAATCTCGGGATCCGGGTTGGCCATCGCCAACACGATCGGGTTGTCGTTCATGCTGCGCAACATGTCCGGGGAGACCACGTTGCCCACCGACATCCCGAGGAAGACGTCCGCTCCGTTCATGGCGTCGGCCAAGGTGCGGGCGTCGGTTTCCCGGGCGAAAGGTTCCTTGAAGCGGTTCATGCGCTCCTTGCGGCCCTTCCAGATCACTCCGGCCGAGTCGCACATCAGCACCTTCTCCGGATCCACGCCGAGGCTGATGGCGTAGTTGGTGCAAGCCACCGCCGCCGCGCCGGCCCCGTTGACCACCACCTTCACCTCTCCGATCTCCTTTCCCGCCAGCTCCAACGCGTTGAGGAGGGCCGCCCCCATGATCAGCGCGGTGCCGTGTTGATCGTCGTGGAAGACCGGGATGTCCAGTTCCGCCCGCAGTCGCCGCTCGATGTCGAAGCAGCGGGGGGCGGCGATGTCCTCGAGGTTGATCCCCGCGACCGTGGGCGCGATGGCCTTCACCGCGGCAACGATCTCGTCCTCGTCCTGGGTGGACAACTCGATGTCGAAGACGTCGATGTCGGCGAAACGCTTGAACAAGACTCCCTTGCCCTCCATCACCG
>CAYVRL010000282.1:0-3752 GCA_964454065.1 uncultured Planctomycetales bacterium
GCCAGAGCAGACAATGAGCCATGCCGATTCGCGAATGCATCCACGCCCGCATAGAGCAGCCTCGACTCCCTGAAGGAAGCGGTGGCCATGATCGACAAGTACGTGGCCCTCGCGAAGATCCAGGACGAAGCGGTCGCCCGCGATCTGTTCATCAACACCGCATTCTGGTGCAATAAGTTCCTTCAGGACGCCCCCAAGGCAAAGAAATACGCGCAAATGGCCCTCGATCTGGGCGGCCTCGATCCGCAGGCCAAAGAATTCCTCGAGGGGATTCTCGAACCCGAGAACTAGGTACTCATCTACGCCTACCGCAATGAGGGGTTCGGAGCCAGGCTTCGAGCCCCTCAGCCATTTTCCGGGGCGCGGAAGCGGAATGCCGAAAGAAAAGAGAGGGTTCCACGAGTTCCAGTTCGTTGAGCAGCAGACTCCCCTCGGAATCACGCAGACAGTCGATCCGGGCATACAGGAGTGGGCCGCAACGCGCCTCCGCGATCTGGTAGAACCCCAGGAGACATTCCCGTTCCACGCGCGTCGGCTCCCACGGCTCGTCCAGCGCTCCCCAGTCATCCTGAGCCCGGTAGTCGCCTGCGGCGGGGATCTTCCGCACCCCATGGCTGTATTCCCCACCCAGGAAAACTGCGCTCAATTCGCCCTCGGTTTCGATCGACGGTAAATAGGGTTGAAGTATCATTCCCTCATTCTCCAAGAGTGGATCCAAATGGTCCTGGGCGATACGGATCCCTTCACGATTTCCAAGGAATCGATGGGTTGCGCGAGAAGTCGCACCGACACAGGGTTTCAGAAACCCCTTATCCCATCCCCTTTCGCGCATCAGCGCGCCAAGATCGACCTCCTGACGGGCTTCCAGGAAGACCGTCGGCGGGATGGGCACACCGTCGTTCCAGAGATCAGCGAGATAGTGCTTATCCGTATTCCAGCGCACGATGGCGGGTGGATGGACGAGACGGCTCCGCACCTCCACCCATTCGGCCCAGGACAGGAACTCCTCGCGGCGCTCCATGTAGTCCCAAGTGGTGCGGATCAACACCGCATCGAAGTCTCCCCATTCCACTTCCGCATCATCCCAGGATGGGTGCGCGATCTCGTGCCCGCGCGCACGAAGCGCCGCCCATAGAGGACGGTCATCGACTTCCCATTCCGGCAGCTCGGCGCAGGTGGCCAGGGCGAGGCGCATGTCGGCAGCTTCGTCCCCCATTCGGAAGATTCTAACCCCTACGAGGACGCCTTGGTCCCCCGGGCGGAGTAGGCAGCAATAGCCGGGGGCGAGCACAATGGTCACATGTCCCTCCGTCGCCCTCGCCACTCCCTCGCCACCTTGAGACCTTTGCTTGGACTCACCCTCGTTCTGGCCCTCGCCTCTTGTCAGGGGAATCTCGTGTCAGGAAACGGGAAGAAAACCCCCGGCATCTTTGTCTCGACTCGGGTTCTGGATACGGATGGGGTGGGGATCTGGACGGTGGAGGCGATGGATGTCTTTCCCCAGTACGGTGGGCCGGAAGTGGTGGGGTTGGACGATCGTGGGCGGTGCTGGGTGATCGTTCCATACAGTGGTCGCTGGACCGCCTTCGAACGGGTCCACGATGGGAGCTGGCTCGGAGGGCTGGCGCATGGGGAGCTGGATCCACGGGTCCCAGGGAAGGAACTCTACGTTGGTTCGGAAAGTGGAAACATCTACCAAATCCGTTTCTACTCCGACGGCGCCCTCGACGCACGCCGGATCGCCCTCCTCCCTGGCAGGGAGGTCCACACCTTGCTCGCTCTGCCCGGTCGCGGTTTGTTGGCCTTCACCGAGCCGGGAGGGCTTTGGCTGCTCACCCCGGAGCGGCCAAACGGTGAATGGCAGACGACTCTGGTGGAGGAATTCCCGGGCCGGATCCGCGATTCGCGCTTGCTGCGGCTTCCCGGAGAGACCGGGCCGGTCATTGCCACCGCGTCCCGCGCGGGGACGTTGCGTCTGCTCCGTTTCGAGGGCGAGACTCCGCGCTGGCAAACCCTGCTCCAAGTGAAGACTGGGATCGGTCGCCTCGATCGCACCCGGGTCCCCGGAGCGACGATCCTCTACGCGGCCCTGGACGACGGCCGCATCCTCCGCCTCCGCCACGCCGACGGCGATGCGGCCGACACGCCCTGGGAGCGCGAAACCATCTACGCCGGTCCGCTGGGGGCCCGAGGCGTCGCCGCCGGTCACTTCAGCGTCGACCCGACGGTGGACGAAACGGTTGCGGTGTTCGGATACAGCCGTGATGTGGTCTTGCTCTCCCGGCGTGGAGAGGACTGGAGCGCCGAAACCATCTGGTCCGACTCCGACAAGGGCCATTGGCTGGCCACTGCGGAACTCGACGGCCGCAACGGCACCGACGAACTCCTGGCCAGTGGTTACTCGGGCCGGATCACCCTGCTCGCCCGCCCTCCGGGATACGGTCTCCGCGGAGTCCCCAGCGTGCGCTAGGATGGAACCAAACGCGCGGGAATCCGCGAACTCCCCCCCCCGCGCACACGACCACGATGGGCGAACAAGGCGTCACCGCGTATCAAGACGCGGAGCAACTGCGCTTCTTCATGAAGTGCCTGCTCAAGGATCTCGACGCGCTCGAACAACTCCTCGAGCGCGGACTCATCGAAACCGGCCGGAGCCGGGTCGGCGCCGAGCAGGAGGTCTTCCTGGTGGACGCGGCTCATCGCCCCGCTCCCATCGCCCTGGAATTGCTGAAAGACCTCGACGACCCCCACTACACCAACGAGCTCGCCCTCTTCAACCTCGAATTCAACCTCGATCCCTTCGAGTTCCACGGCGATTGCCTTTCCCGACTCGAGAACCAGACGCAATCCCTGCTGGACCGCGCCCGCGCCGCCGCGACCCGCCACGGCGCCGCGGTGCTCCTCACTGGCATCCTGCCCACGCTTCGCCAGGAGGACATGTCCCTCGCGAACATGACTCCGGTACCGCGTTACCGGGCCCTCAACGAGGCCCTGCTTCGGCTCCGCGGCGGAAAGTTCCGCCTGCGCCTCAAGGGCATCGACGAACTCATCTTCGAGCACGACAGCCTGATGCTCGAAGCCTGTAATACCTCCTTCCAGGTCCACCTCCAGGTCTCTCCCGAGGACTTCCCCCGTTTCTACAATACCGCGCAACTCCTCGCGGCTCCGATCACCGCGGCTTCCGCCAACTCGCCGTTACTGTTCGGGAAACGTTTGTGGCGCGAAACCCGGCTCGCCCTCTTCCAGCAATCCGTGGACACCCGCAAGGGGGATCTGCCCCTGCGCGACATCCAACCGCGGGTGAGCTTCGGTACCGAATGGGTGCGCGAATCGGTGATCGAAATCTACCGCGAGGACGTGGCCCGCTTCCGCGCCTTGATCGGTAGCGCCGAATACGAGGATCCTTTCGCCGCAATCGAGGCCGGCCGCGCCCCGCGCCTCGATGCCTTGCGTCTCCACTGCGGTACCGTCTATCGATGGAATCGCGCTTGCTACGGAATCAGCAACGGCCTTCCCCACTTGCGGATCGAGAATCGCTTGCTCCCAGCCGGCCCTTCCGTTCTCGACGAAGTCGCCAACGCCGCCTTCTGGTTCGGTATGGTCAAGGGAGCGGCCACCGAATACGGGGATCCGCGCTTTCTCTTTTCCTTCGATGAAGCCGTGGCCAACCTGATCGCGGCCGCCCGGTTCGGGCTTTACGCGCTGATCACCTGGATGGTTGGTCGCTACGTCTCCGCGTTGGGTCAGATATT
>CAYVRL010000283.1:0-3751 GCA_964454065.1 uncultured Planctomycetales bacterium
GGAGGCTACTCCTCCTCGGTGGTGGTATCGACCTCGCAAGCCGCCCGGCGCCCCCCGGGCCTCGACGCCGCCCACGCCGCCGCGATCCCGGTGAACGGTCTGACCGCCTGGATGCTCCTGGAGGAATTCGGCCGGGTACGGGCCGGCGATCGCGTCCTGGTCCACTCCGCGGCCGGTGGAGTGGGGTTGACGGCACTGGACCTCTTGCGCCGTCGCGGGGCCTGGGCGGCGGGGATGGCCTCCCCCGCCAAGCACGACTTCCTGCGCGAACGAGGCTACTCCCTCCTGCTCGATTCCCGCGACCCGGAGGCCCTCGCGGAACTGCACGCCACGGGGCAACGTTTCGACTTGATCCTGGACCCGGTGGGCGGGCGTTCTTGGCGCCTCGGCCTGCGCTTGCTGCGCCCCGGTGGGCGCCTGCTCTGCTACGGCTTTTCCGCCGGAGTGGCGGGGCCGCGCCGCAGTCGCCTGCGCGCGCTTCGCACCCTCGCCCGGATCCCCTGGCTGCTCTGCAATCCGATCTGGCTGATGAACCACAACCGCGGCCTCTGTGGGGTGAATCTCGGCCACCTGTGGGGAGAAGGAGAGCGCCTTCGAAGCTGGCTCCAGGAACTCTTGCGCCTGTGGGAGCGAGGCGAACTCCACCCCCACGTCCACGCCCAAATCCCTTTTTCGGAGGCCGCGGACGCCCACCGCCTGCTCCACGAACGGGGCAACCTCGGAAAGGTGCTGCTGACTCCCTGAGACTCGGTGCGGGCGGGCTGCGTTACCATTCGCGGCCCATGAAGTCCGTCCTCCGAACCGGTCTCCTCCTCGTGACCGCCCCGCTGCTCGGCAGCTGCGTGGCCGACATTCCCGCGAGCGCTTTCCCCGACGGCATCCAGCGCGAGGACATGGACCTCAGCGCCGATCCCGGGAAGGATTTCTATCAGTACGCGAATGGCGGCTGGCTGGCCCGTAACACCATTCCACCGGAGTACAGCTCCTGGGGGGCCGGTCGGGAAGTCATGGAACGCAACCAGGCGATCCTCCGCAAGATCCTCGAGGAGGATGCCGCATCCCCCGGGGAACCGGGCAGCGTCTCGCAGTTGATCGGCGACTTCTACGCCTCGGGAATGGATACCGAACGCATCGCCGAACTCGGATCCCATCCCCTGGAACCCTGGCTGGCTCGGATCGACGCCATTCGCGACCTCGAGGACCTGCTCGCCGCCCTCCCCGACCTGCAACTGGATGGGGTGAGCGCCTTCTTCGGCCTCGAAGTGGAAGCGGATCTCACCGACTCCACCACCAAGATCGCCTTCCTCGCCCAGGACGGCATGGGGCTCCCCGAAAAGGGTTACTACCTTCGGGAGGACGAGGAATCGGTGACGCTCCGTGAGAAGTACCGTCAGCACGTCGCCAAGATGCTGACCCTGATCGGCGAGGATCCAGCCGATGCCGCCGCCGACGCCGCCACCGTCCTACGCCTGGAAACGGCCCTGGCGCAAAAGTCCTTCGGCGCCATGGATTTCCGGGATCCACAGAAGCTCGCCAACAAGATGCCCTTCGCGGACGCGGACGCACTGCTGCCCCACGTCTCCCTCGCCGCGTGGTGCAAGGGATTGGGAGTGGCTCCCCAGGTCCTCAACGTGATCGCGCCGGATTACTGGCCGGAAGTCGATCGCCTGCTCCAGAGCGAACCCATCGCGGACTGGAAAGCTTACCTGCGCTGGCACCTCGTCCATTCCATGGCCCCCGGGCTGTCACCCGAGTTCACGCGGGAAAGCTGGGATTTCTACGCCCACACCCTTTCCGGGGCGGAGAAGATGCAGCCGCGGTGGAAGCGGGTGCTGCGCATGGTGAGCGGCTCGCTGGGAGAGGCGCTGGGGCAGGAGTACGTGAAGCGAGCCTTCCCCCCGGAGGCCAAGGATCGTGCCGAACGGATGGTCGAGGACCTGCTCTGGGCGATGGAGTCGCGCATTCGAAAGGTGGACTGGATGAGTGACGCCACCCGCGCCAAGGCCCTCGAGAAACTGGCCGCCTTCCACTACAAGATCGGCTATCCCGACAAGTGGAAGACCTACGAAGAGCTGGTCATCCGCCGCGACGACTACCTCGGCAACCTGGTACGCGCTGAACGCTACGAGACCCGCCGGGAGTTGAACAAGATCGACCAACCGGTGGATCGAACGGAGTGGGGAATGACCCCGCAGATGGTCAACGCCTACTACAACCCGCTGCTCAATGAAGTCGTGTTCCCCGCCGGGATCCTCCAACCTCCCTTCTTCGGTCCCCAGGCCGACGACGCGGTCAACTACGGCAGCATGGGTGCGGTGATCGGCCACGAGATCACTCACGGTTTCGACGACTCCGGGGCCCAGTTCGGGCCCGATGGCAACCTCGAGATGTGGTGGACCGAGGAGGACTTCGCCGAGTTCAACCGCCGTGGGGAAGAACTCGCCAAGCAGTTCGATGCCTACGAGATCGCGCCCGGCGTGCACGTCAACGGCAAGCTCACCCTGGGCGAGAACATCGCCGACCTCGGCGGATTGCACATCGCCTATCTGGCCTATCACCATCACGTGGGTGACCGCCCCCAAGCGCGGGTGGACGGCTTCACCCCCGATCAGCGCTTCTTCCTCGCCTTCGCCCGCTCCTGGCGGGCCAAGAAGCGTTTGGAGGCCTTGAAGCTCCAGGTCAACACCGACCCGCACGCCCCGGCCCGATTCCGCGCCATCGGCCCCATCGGCAACCTGCGCGAGTTCGCCCGCGCTTTCGGCCTGGACGAAACGGCCCCGATGGTCCGCTCGGCCGCCGACCGGGTGGAGATCTGGTAGCGATCCGGGGCCGACTCCGATGAGCTCGCCCACCCCCCGCGAGGATCTCCTGGTCTGGATGGACCTGGAGATGACCGGTCTGGACCCGGAGCGGGAACGGATCCTGGAGATCGCGGTGGTGGTCACCGATGCGGATCTGGAAGTCGTGGCCACCGGCCCCGACCTGATCCTGCATCAGCCCGAGGCCCTGCTCGCCGGGATGGATTCCTGGAATACCGAGCACCACGGCAGTTCCGGCCTGACCGAGGAGTCACGCCGTTCGCGAGTGGAGGAAGCCGAGGCCGAGGAACGAGTACTCTCCTTCCTGCGGCCGCTGGTGGTCGCCCAGAGTTCCCCCTTGTGCGGCAACTCGATCCACCAGGACCGCCGTTTCCTGCGCCGTTACCTGCCCCGCCTCGAAGCCTGGTTCCACTACCGCAACCTGGACGTGAGCACCGTCAAGGAGCTGGCGCGGCGCTGGTACCCGGATCTGCTCGCGCAGGCGCCGGAGAAGGAGAGTGGTCACCGCGCGCTGGCCGACACCCTGGATTCGATCGCCGAGTTGCGCTGGTATCGCGAGCACGTCTTCCGCCCACTCGGGCCCTCAAGCGTGCAGGGATTGCAAGCGGACTAGTCGCCAGTAGATTCCCCGCCGGGCCAACAGGGTCTCGTGGCTGCCCTCCTCGACCAGCCGCCCGCGGTGGAAGACCAGGATCCGGTCCACGTCGCGGATGGTGGAAAGCCGGTGGGCCACTGCCACGCTGGTACGTCCGCGCATCAGTTCGTGGACCGCGTGCTGGAGAAGTTCTTCGGTGCGGGTGTCCACGTTGGAGGTGGCTTCGTCCAGGAGGAGTACCGGCGGCGCGGCGATCATCACCCGCGCGAAGGAGAGCAACTGCTTCTCCCCCGCCGAGAGGTTTCCGCCTCGTTCGCGGACCGGTTCCCGCCAGCCC
>CAYVRL010000284.1:0-3747 GCA_964454065.1 uncultured Planctomycetales bacterium
CACCAGGGAGCGGTAGATGGGGTCGGCGGGAAGGCGAAGACCGACCTCCGGCCAGGGCCAGTCCCAGTCCTGGGGCAGGGCGGACCAGGCCCGAGGGAGGAGTACGGTCAGGCGTCGGGGCAGTGCCCGGCGCAACCAAGTGGGCAGTCCGGGTGGAAGGGCGGGGAGAAAACGAGGGAGGTCCTCGGGGGAACGCAGGTGGAGGGTGTGCGGGCGTTCCGGGGGACTGCCCTTGAGTCGGGCCAAGCTCTTCCCGGCTCCGCGCGGTCCCGCCAGGACCGCCAGTCCGGCAACCGTGTCGGTGGGCAGGGCGGCGACGCCGCCAGCGAGCAAGTGCTCGCGCAGCCGGGCCGGGGCGACGGGGAGCGGGGGGTCGGACATGCCGGGAGCCAGGGAGCGAGGTCTCCGTCTGGGGCCAGTATTCTATGGCGCCTCCTGGTGGCGCTCCCCTTGGCCGAATCCCCCTCTGCTCCCGACGCGCTGGACCCTCGAACCCTTTCGCGGCTTGCGGGCGGCCTCGCCCACGAGCTGAAGAATCCGCTGAGCACCATCGGCCTGCACCTGGATCTGCTCCGCGAGCAATGGGTCACCGAGGAGAGCGCCAAGGCACGGCGCACCGTGCGCACCCTCGATACCCTCAAGCAGGAGGTCTCCCGGCTCGGCGACATCCTCGAGGATTTCCTGGCCTTCGCGCGCACCGACCGGATGGACTTCGCGCTGCAGGAACTCAATCCCCTGGTCGAGCGGGTGGTCTCTTTCTTGAAAGTCGAAACCGAAGCACGGGGTATCCGCCTGCAATCCTTGCTCGACTACGGTCAGCCCCGCCTTCGCCTGGATGGGGAACGGATGCGCCAGGCGCTTCTCAATTTGATCCTGAACGCCCGCCAAGCGATCGGGGACGCTGGAGGCCAGATCACCGTCATCACCCGGCGGCGGGGGGATCGGGTTCTGTTGGAGGTGGTGGACGACGGCCCCGGGATGGACGCGGACACCCTCGCCCACTGTTTCGAAGTCTACTTCTCCCGGCGCAAGGGCGGGTCCGGCCTGGGGCTTCCCACCGTGCGCCGTATCGTCGAGGCGCACGGTGGCGAGTTCCAGCTCGAAAGCAGTCCCGGGCACGGGACCCGGGCCCGGATCCTGCTTCCGATCCCGGAGGTCCACCCGGCCCGGGAGGAGGATCCCCGATGAGCCCTGCCCGCATCCTGATCGTCGAGGACGACCAGGCCCACGCCGAGGCCCTGCGGATCGCCTTGGAGACCGAAGGCTATGCCGTGGAAAGCGCCGAGACCGTGGACGGGGCCCTGGACCGTCTCCGGGCCCGTAGCTTCGATCTGGTCCTCACCGATCTCCGCCTGGGAGGCCCGGACGGCATCGATCTCCTGCGGGAAGCCCGCCGGGTGGAGCCCGGCCTGTCGGTCTTCTTGATCACCGGCCACGGTTCGGTGGAGACCGCGGTACGGGCGATGCGGGAGGGAGCGGCCGATTACCTGACCAAACCGGTCAACATCGTGGAGCTGCGGACCCGGGTGGCACGGGAACTCGAGAAGCGCCGCCTGAGCGCCGACAACGAGGCTTTGCGCGCCGAACTGGACCAACGCTTCGGGTTGGAGGGCATGGTCGGCAATTCGGTCGCGATGCAACCCATCTTCGACGTCATCCGCCAGGCCGGGCCCACCGATGCCACGGTCCTCATCCTCGGGGAGTCGGGTACGGGCAAGGAACTGGTGGCCCGTTCCCTGCACCGTCTCTCGCGCCGCAGGAGACGCCGCTTCGTGGCCGTGAATTGTGCCGCCCTCGCGGACACCTTGATCGAGAGCGAACTCTTCGGGCACGTCCGGGGAGCCTTCACCGGGGCCCAGAACAGCAAGGACGGTCGTTTCGAATATGCCAACGGGGGAACCCTCTTTCTCGATGAGATCGGCGACATGCCGGCCGCCACCCAGGCCAAACTGCTGCGGGTCCTGGAGGACCGGGCCGTGATTCCGGTGGGGGCCAACGAAGAGCGCCCGGTGGACGTGCGGATCCTCGCCGCGACCAATCACGAACTCGAGAAACGCGTCTCCGCCGGCCAATTCCGCGCCGACCTCTACTACCGGTTGGCGGTGATGCGGATCGAACTCCCACCGCTACGGGAGCGACTGGAGGATCTCCCCTTGCTGGTGGATCATTTCCGCCGCGAATTCGCGGAACGGCATGGGAAGACCGTGAAGCAGGTTTCCGAGGAGGTCCTCGCCCGCCTGAGGTCCCATTCCTGGCCCGGGAACGTGCGCGAACTGCGGAACGTCCTCGAAACCATGGTGGTCCTGGACCGGGACGGGGAGTTGGGAGTGGATGACCTGCCGGTGGCCCTCCGCGCCGCGCTTCCCTCGCCTTCGGTCCAGGACCCCCGGAGCCCTTCCGGGGAAACCAGGGAAGTTCCCTCGCCGGACAGCCCTTCCTACTCCCTGCTCGGCCACAGTCTGAAGGAAGTCGAGCGGGATCTGATCGCCGTGACCCTGGAGGCGGTCGGCCACAATCGGCAGCAGGCCGCGGAACGCCTGGGGATCGGAGAACGGACCTTGTACCGGAAGATCAAGGAATATGGACTGTAGTCGGCCTGCCAATCCGGCAGTTCCGGTCCGGCACGCCAGTTGATGTTCCGATCGCGGAGTCCCATTCATGAGCAAGATCATCGGAATCGACCTCGGTACCACCAACTCGGTGGTTTCCATCCTCCAGGGCGGTGAGCCCACCATCGTTCCCAACAAGGAGGGGGGGCGGACCACTCCCTCGGTGGTGGCCTTCCAGGACGGTGGCCAGCGTCTGGTCGGCGGCCCCGCCAAGCGCCAGGCGGTCACCAATCCCAAATCCACCGTCTTCTCCATCAAGCGCTTCATGGGGCGGCGTCACGAGGAAGTGAACGAAGAGGAGAAGATGGTCCCCTACGAAGTCGTCGGGGCGCCGAAGGAACCGGTCAAGGTCAAGATCGGTGGCAATGAATACACGCCGCCGGAGATCAGCAGCCACGTGCTGAGTTACCTCAAGGAGTGCGCGGAGGATTTCCTGGGGGAAAAGGTCGGTCGAGCGGTGATCACCGTTCCCGCTTATTTCAACGATTCGCAACGGCAAGCCACCAAGGACGCGGGGCGGATCGCCGGTCTGGAAGTCGTCCGGATCGTCAACGAACCCACTGCTGCCGCCCTCGCTTACGGATTGGACAAGCGGAAGTCCGGGAAGATCGCCGTCTTCGACCTCGGCGGCGGCACCTTCGACATCTCGATCCTGGAGATCGGGGAAGGGGTCTTCGAGGTGCTGGCCACCAACGGGGACACCCATCTCGGAGGGGACGATTTCGATGAAGCCTTGATCCACTGGGTCGCGGACGAGTTCCAGAAGGAAAACGGAATCGATCTGCGTCAGGACCACATGGCCCTGCAACGGCTGAAGGAGGCCTGTGAAAAAGCCAAGTGTGAGTTGAGTTCCGCTTCCGAGACGCAGATCAACCTGCCCTTCATCACGGCTGACCAAAGCGGCGCCAAGCACCTGATGATGAGCCTCTCGCGCTCCAAGTTCGAAGCGCTGTGCGCGGACCTCTTCACCCGCTGTGAAGCGCCGTGCCGGAATGCGCTCCGCGACGCCGGGCTCCAACCCTCCCAGATCGACGAGGTACTCCTGGTGGGGGGGTCCACTCGCATCCCCAAGGTCCAGGACCTGGTTCGCTCCCTCTTCGAGCGCGAGCCCAACAAGTCGATGAACCCCGACGAAGTG
>CAYVRL010000285.1:0-3728 GCA_964454065.1 uncultured Planctomycetales bacterium
CTCCACGGGCGCAGTCTAACGGTTACACTCGGGGGCGAAATCGATGCGGATTCCGCCCCTCTTCCACTGGGTCCAGGCCCAGTACGCCAGCCAACCGATCCTCACCGTGGTGGTCGGGATCGGGGTGCTGATCCTGGCCCTGTACCTGTTGCGCAAGGCGGCCAAGCTGTTCTCGATCCTGCTCCTGCTGCTCGCGGTGGCGATCCTGGTCTCCTATGCGATCGACGGCGACGCCAAGACCCGGCAGCGCCTCGATCGGGGTGGCCGCCAGGCGATCGAGAAGCTCCGCGAAAGCGGCATCCTCCAGGACGGCCAGTCCTCCGACACTCCGACCGCCCCGCCCCCCGCCGCCCCGCGCTGAGCGGGGGGGCGGCCGTCGGGGGGCACTTCGTGCGCTTCAGTCCAACGCAGTGATGCCGGGGAGGGGGCGGCCTTCGAGCATCTGCAGGAAGGCGCCGCCGCCGGTGGAGAGGTGGCCGATGCGGTCGGCGAGGCCGAGCTGGCGGATCGCGGCGACCGAATCGCCGCCGCCGACCACCGACAGACAATCGCTGGCGGCGACCGCTTCCGCGACCGCGCGGGTGCCGGCCGCGAAGGCCTCCATTTCGAAGACCCCCATCGGGCCGTTCCAGACCACGGTGCCGGCTTCGCTCAGGGCCTCCGCGTAGCGTTCCCGGGTTTCGGGACCGATGTCGAGGCCCATCCAGCCCTCCGGCACGAAGGGGCCGGTCACCTGGGTGGCGGCGTCCGCGGAGAAAGAGTCCGCGGCGACGTGATCGGAGGGAAGGAGGATCTTCACCCCGCCCTCTTCCGCCGCGTGGAGGATCTCGTGGGCGGTCTCCAGATGCTCTTCCTCGACCAGGGAGGCGCCGACTCCGAGCCCCTGCGCCTTCAGGAAGGTGTAGGCCATGCCGCCGCCGATCAGCAAGCGGTCCACCTTGTCGAGCATCCGTTCCAGGAGCTGGATCTTGTCGCTGACCTTGGCCCCACCGATCACCGCGGCCAGGGGGCGGCGCGGATCCTCTCCGAAGACCAGGTCGAAGGCGGCGATCTCCTTCTCGACCAGGAGACCGGCGACCGCGGGTTTGAGCAGCGCGGGGACCCCGGCGGTGGAGGCGTGGGCGCGATGGCAGGTGCCGAAGGCGTCCTGGACGAAGTATTCGCCCAGCCCTGCGAGGGCGGCCGCGAAATCCGGGTCGTTGGCGGTCTCTCCGGGATCGAAACGAAGGTTCTCGAGGAGCAGGAGGTGGCCGGCGGGAAGATTCGCCGCCGATTCCCGGGCTTCCGGCCCCACCAGATCCCGGACCGCGCGGACCGGGAAGTCCTCGCCCAGGATCCTCTGCAGGTGGGCGGCCACCGGGGCCATGCGCAACCCTTCCACGACCTTTCCCTTGGGTCGGCCCAGATGGGAGGCCAGGACCGCGCTGCCGCCGCCTTCCAGGATGGCGCGCAGGGTGGGCAGGGCGGCGCGGATCCGCGTGTCGTCTCCGACCTCGCCGTCGTGCAGGGGCACGTTGAAATCCACCCGGACGAAGGCTCGGCGTCCGACCGGATCGATCTCCTTCAACACGCGTTTGCGCAAACCCACGTCTTCAGCGGCCCTCCTCGGGCAGGAACTTGCAGACCCGTTCCACCAGGTCGCAAACCCGTTGACTGTAACCCCATTCGTTGTCGTACCAGGCGAGCACCTTGACCAGGTTGCGGTCGATGGCCATGGTCGCGAGCGAGTCGTAGATCGAGGAGTAGGGGTTGTTGATCACGTCGCTGGAAACGATCGGATCGGTGCAATACTCGATGATGCCCTCCATGTGATCCCCGGCGGCTTCCTCCATCGCCGCGTTGACCTCCTTCTTGCCGGCATCCCGCTCCAGTTCCACCACCAGGTCCACGAGGGAGCCATCGGGCACCGGAACGCGCACCGCCATCCCGTCGAGCTTTCCCTTGAGGGCGGGCATGACCTTGCCGACCGCACGCGCCGCCCCGGTGGTGGTCGGAATGATGTTCTGTGCCGCCGCACGCGCCCGACGCAAGTCCTTGTGCCGCAGGTCGAGGATGTTCTGGTCGTTGGTGTAGGCGTGGATGGTCGTGACCATCCCGCGGCGGATTCCGAAGCTGTCGTGCAGGACCTTCGCCACCGGTGCCAGGCAAGTCGTCGTGCAGGAGGCCGCGGATACGATCTCGTGCTCGGGGCGGAGATCCTCGTCGTTGACGCCGCGGACGATCATCGCGTCCACCTTGTCCTTGGCGGGGACCGTCAGGACCACTCGCTTGGCGCCGGCGTCGATGTGTTTCTGGATGCTCGAGCGGGTGCGGAAGGCGCCGGAGGATTCGACCACGCAGTCGATCTCGAGGTCCTCCCAGGGGAGTTCGATCGGATCCCGGTCCCGGACGATGATCGTCCGGTGGCCGTCCACCACGATTCCGTCCCGATCCACCGCGATGTCGGCGTCGTAGCGCCCACAGATGGTGTCGTAGCGAAGCAGGTGGGCGTGGACGTCCGCGGGGGCGAGCCCGTTGATGGCGACGATCTCGAATTCCTTGCGCCGTTTGTTGAGGATGCGGAAGACGTCTCGTCCGATGCGGCCGAAGCCGTTGATCGCGATGCGGTAGACCATGGGAACTCGTGCGGGGGGGGGGATCGGCCGGGCCAGACGGGCCCCCGGGCTTTCCGGGGGCCGAGGGACGGGGCATTCTAGGGGCGTGTCCGTTCCCTTGGAACCCGCCGCCTGTTGGTCGGTCGCCCGTCGCGCCCTGGCCCGGCTCGGGCCCTGGGATCCCGCTTCCCCGACCCTGCTGGCTTGTTCCGGCGGCGCCGACTCCACGTTCCTGGCCCGCGTCTGGCTGCTCCATGCCGCTGGTCGGGGTCTGGTGGGGCGGGCGGTGGTGGTGGATCACGGGCATCGCCCGGGTACGGCTCTCGCCGCGGAGCGGGCCCGGGCGCGACTGGAGGAGTTGGGCCTCCCGGCGGAGATCCGCGTGGTGGAGGTCGCCGGAAGCGCCGAGAACCTCCTCCGCGAGGCCCGCTACCAGGCCCTGCGCGCCGCCGCTCGAGAGCACGGGGCCCGAGTGGTCCTGACCGCCCACCACGCCGACGATCAGGCCGAGACCTTGCTCCTGCGGATCCTCCGGACCACCGGCATGCGGGGACTGGCGGGGATTCCGCGGCGACGCCCCCTCGCCCCGGGCGTGGAACTCCGGCGTCCCTTGCTCGACTTGCGTCGTGCTTCCCTGCGCGCGGCGCTGCGGGCGGAGGGGATCCCCTGGGAGGAGGATCCGAGCAACGGCGACCCCGGGGTCGCGGCCCGGAATCTCCTGCGGGCCGAGATCCTGCCCCGACTGGGGCCGCTCGCGGCCGGGGATCCGGTGCGTTCCCTGGTACGCCTGGCCGCCGAGGCCGCCGAGGCCCGCGCCGCGACCGAGGAACTGCTCGCCTCCGGGTTTCCCTGGGAGGAGCTCCCGAGCTGGTTCCGCCGCCAAGCCCTGGCGGCGGTGTTGCGGGACCTCGGAGAGACGGTGTCCCCGAGGCGGTTGATGGACTTGGAAGGGGCCTTGCTCGCCCGTGGCCGCGCCGGAATCGACGCCGCGCGCTCCTTGCAGAACCGCGGGGGCCGACTGGTCCTCCGCCGCCGAGGGAGCGACGGCGCCGAGGGAACCGCTAGAAGCTGAAACCGACGCTCAACACGTAACGCCAGTCGGTCTTCTCGAAGGTGGGCGCGGGGGTGTTGTCC
>CAYVRL010000286.1:0-3718 GCA_964454065.1 uncultured Planctomycetales bacterium
ATCACCCTCGCCTCCCCGTGGCCAGGAGGGGAACCACTCCCCCTGCGAGTTTCCTCCGCCGCTGGCGTGATCGGACACGAGGGAGTTCGGGTCCACGCCTCGATCGCCACCGGGGGACGACTCGAGGCCGAGTGCTGGGCGCGGGTCGGGGCCGACCCCAGCGACTGGGGAGTGGATCTCGTCTGCAGCGGACGGGACCTGCGCGCCAGGACTCCGCTTCCCTTCGCCTTCGCGGCCGCGGCTTGCCGCCTCCGGGTCCACTTGAGTCCCGGCGAGTGGGTGACGCGTGCCGATTTCCAGGATTCGAGTCTCGATTTCCAGCGTCCCTCCTTGCACCTGTCACTCGCGAGCCTGACCCTGGACGGCAAACTCTCGCAAGGGATTCGAATCCAAGCGCGGGGGCAGGCCCTGGAGGAGGACTTCGAAGGGCAGGCGTGGCTGCGGCGCGAGACCGTGGGTTCCCCTTTGCGACTCCGAGCCGAGTTGGAGCTGCCGCGGGTGGAAGTGAATCCACGGACCATCGCCGCCCTCGCCACTCTGGAGGACTCCGCGGCCACCGCACTCGCGGCCCTGGAACTGCGCGGAGGCGCCCCGGTGCGGGCGGCGCTGGATTGGACCTGGGGCGAGGAACCACGCTGGGCGGCGGCCACCGCCTTCGAGGATCTGAGCCTGACCTATCGCGGTTTCCTGGAGGAGGACGGTCAACAGCCCTCTTTCCCTTATCCCGCGCGCAAGCTGCAGGGGATCTGCGCGGCCGGTGGCGACTGCATCCTGGTCGATACGCGGGGAAGCATGGGCGAGGGAAGGGTCCGCGGTCGCGGCATGGTGCGAATCGGTCACGGCCCCGCCGGGCTGGCCTTCGACGTGGACCTGGACGGGATACCGGTGGACGAACGCGTCACCCACGCCCTGGGTGGCACCCCTTCCGCCGCCGCGGCCTGGCGCGAGTTCGGCGGCCCCCACGGCGGAGTGGCCGACGCCTCGCTCCTCATCCGCCGTCCCCTCGGCCGCCGCAAGGTGGCCTTGAGCCTGGACACCCGGATCCGCGGCACGCACTGCCGCCCCGCTTTCGCCCCTTTCGAAGCCATCGCCGAGGACTTCCGTTTTCACTGGGCACCGGGAGGAGCTCGTTTCCAGGGCCAGGTCTCCGCCCTCGGGGGCCGCTTCGAGGTCGGCGGCCGGGTGATGGCGGTGCGCGGCGCCGATCGCCCGCAACTCGCCTTCCACGCGGAAAACCGGTCCGGGATCGCTCCCACCGCTGCGGAGCGGAAGATCCTCGAACGCTACCTGCGACTTCCCGCGGGAATTTCGAACTTCTCGCTCTCCGGGCCGAGTCATTTGAAGCTGGAACTGCGCCGGGCCGCTGGCGAGGAGGCGGATCAGACCGTGGTGCGCTGGGAGGGAGAGGGAGCGCAACTCCGCTGGGAGCCGAGCGGGACCCGCTGGACCGATCTGCACGGTCGGGTGAGCCTGGTGCGGGCGCGCAAGTCGAGCGGGATCTACGCGCCCTGGATCCTTTCCCACACTTCTGGAGGCAGCTTGTCGGGAAGCATCTCCCTCGACCCCACCGATCCCGAGGGCAGTCGGCTGGTGGTCCACGGCGAGGGCATTCATCCGGATGACGAGGCCCGGGCCTTCGCCCGCGCCCTGGCCGGCATGGAGGGGGAGCGCCGACCGCTCGCCTGGAGCGGCATGGTGGATTTCCGGCTCGCACTGGCTCCCTTGGATCCACGCCGCAACTCCGGCACCCTCAGCCTCCACCCCTTGACCGTGCGACTCGCCGGGATTCCCGGCCAGGTCGCCCAGGCAGTGGCGCGCGGCGACCTCGAGGTCCGCGACAGTCGGCTGGTGGATGGCAAGCTGGCGGTGGCACTCGGCGAAGGAGGGCGGTTGCGGCTCCGGGAGCTGCACGGCGAAGGGCGCCCCGAGGGCGGATGGTTCCTCGGCGCCACCATTTCCAGCGCGGCGGGAGTCCGGATCATGCCCCTGATCAGTCTGCTCAGTCCCAAGGCTCTCGCGGCCCTGGAGCAAGTGGGCTTCGCGGGAGAGGCCGGGGCGGAGGACCTGGTGGTGAAGGCGGACTTCGGACCCGACTCCTCGGAGTTGGAACTCGCTGGCACCCTGCTCGCCGATCGCGTCCGGGTGAGCGCCCCCCCGCGGATGGACCACGGCCGAGCCCGGCTGGAGATCGAATCCTTCCACTGGCGGAATCCGCAGGACTTCCACGGCCTGCTCCGACTGGTGGACGGCAGCGGTCGCGTCGCCGGTTTCCAGGTCCATGACACCACCGCGCGGATTCGGATCGATCCCGAGCAGGTCCGTTTTCAGAGATTGGATGCTCACACCCTGGGAGGCGTGGTGCGCACCTTCGGCCCCGAGCCGGGAGAAAGGGCATCCGATGCTCCGGGGGTGGACGGAGAACTGCAACTCGGACTGCGCCCCAACGCGCCGATTCGCTTCCTGCTCTTCCTCGAGAACCTGGACTTGGCCAAGGTTCGCGAGGAGTTGCGCCTCGGCGGCAGCCTCGCCGGGCGACTCCGGGGGCGATTGGAGTTCCAGAGCACGAGTCCCCATTTGATCGACTACAGCGGCACCGGCTGGATCGAAGTGGAACACGGAGCGCTCGGCACCGTCCCCGTTCTCGCCGACATGTGGCGCGCGGCCCACCGGACCCCGCCGGTCTTCGACAGCGGGCGGGTGGAGTTCCTGGCCGACGCGGTGGGAGCGCGCGGGCGCCTGCGCATCGAGAGCTTCCGCTTCCAGCACCCGCTCTTCGAGGTCCAGGGCAAGGGCTGGGTGGATCTGGATTCCTATCTCGACCTGAAAGCGACGGTGCGCACCCTTTCCTTCCTGACCCGCTTGCCCCTGGTGAGGGATCTCGTGGACCTCCTCGTCGAACAGAACGTCCAGGGTCCCATCGAACACCCCCGAGTGAGTCAGCGGGCTCTGGACAAGACCTTGCGCGGAGAAGGGGAACGGATCCCCTTCCCGCTCTGGGGACCCTCCCTGGAAACCACGGATTGGCGGCGCTCGCCCGCGTTCCCACCCGTCCGAGAACCGACCGAGGACTGAAATGCTTCACGCAGTGATCATGGCCGGGGGATCCGGCACCCGCTTCTGGCCCGCGAGCCGGGCCCGGCTCCCCAAACAGCTCCTTCCGATCCTCGGAGGTCGGGCGATGATCGCCGAAACCGCGGCCCGGCTCGCTCCCCTGGTGCCTCCGGAGCGGACCTGGGTGGTGACCAACCGGACCCAGGCGGCGGGCGTGCGCCGCGCCTGCCCCGAAATACCGGAGGAGAACGTCCTGCTGGAACCCCAGGCCCGCAACACCGCGCCCTGCGTCGGCTTGGCCGCCACCGCCTTGCGCATGCGCGACCCCGAAGCCATGATGGCCGTCCTCCCCGCGGACCACGCCATCTCTCCTCCCGAGGAATTCCATCGCGGTTTGCGGGCGGCCGCCCAGGCCGCCGCTCAGGCTGGAGTCTTCGTCACCTTCGGGATCCCTCCGACTCGGCCCGCGACCGGCTACGGCTACATCTTGCGGGCCGAACTGGTCGGTACCTTCCTGGATCTGGAATGTTTCTCGGTGGAAGCTTTCGTGGAGAAGCCCGACCGCCAGACCGCGGAGCGCTTTCTCGAAGCAGGGACTTATTTCTGGAACTCCGGGATCTTCGTATGGCGTGCCGACACGGTGTTGCACGCCATTGCCGAACACATG
>CAYVRL010000287.1:0-3707 GCA_964454065.1 uncultured Planctomycetales bacterium
CAACAAGCCCATCGCCAGCACCACCCCGGCATTGAAGGCGTTCGATCCGAAGACGTTGCCGAAGGACAGTGCGGGGTGCTCGGCGACCGCTTGCAGGCTCACGAAGAACTCCGGAAGCGAAGTCCCCAGGGCGAGGAGCAGGAGCCCGCAGAGCCAGGTCGGCCAACGCCAGTGGCGGGCGAGGCCGAGGGCGCCATGGACGGCCAACTCGGCACCGGCAACGAGGCCCACCAGGCCGAGGAGCAGGTTCAGGACCGTCACGGCGCCGCCTAGTATAGGTTCGCATGTCCGCTTCCCCGCCGCGCCGCCGGGCTCCATTGATCGGCGTCACCGTCGAACTCCTGGAGGCCCCCCACTACTCGGGACGCAGGCGATTCCAGCTCTTCACCGACTACCTCCCCTGCTTGCGCGCGGCGGGCCTGGTGCCCCTGCTGTTGCCGAGCGACGGACCCGAAGCCGAGGCCGAGGCCTGGCTGGACCAGCTCGACGGCCTGTTGCTGAGCGGCGGCGACGACTTCGACCTGCGGCGCCTGGGAGGGCCGCCCCCGCCACCCAGCGCCAAGCCCGTCCCCCCGAGCCAGCAGGCCCTGAACCTGGCCCTGGTGCGCGGCGCGGCGGCCCGCGGCATGCCCCTCCTCGGCATCTGCTTCGGCATGCAGGCCTTGGGCCTGGCGCACGGCGCCCCCTTCCTCCAGGACCTGCCCGCGGAGGGGCGGCATCGCGACGGCGGGCGCCACCCGGTGCGTCCGGTGCCGGGGACTCGACTCGCGGCCCTGCTGGGCGAAGAGGAGGTCGAGGTGGCCTCCTTCCACCACCAGGCGCTGGCCGGCCCCGGCCCCGAACTCGCCCCCGCCGCCTGGGCCCCCGACGGGCTCCTGGAAGCGGTGGAGCGCCCCGGCCCGCGCTTCTGTCTCGGGGTCCAGTGGCATCCCGAGCGCCTCCCCGATTCCGCACCCACCCGCGCCCTCTTTTCGGGTTTCGCCGCGGCCGCGGGATCCTACCTTGGAAGCCGTCCATGAGCCTTCCCGACCCTCGCGAGGCGCGCCAGGAAGAGCGCCAGAAGAAACTCCGGGAGGCCCAGCGCCTCCGCAGGCGGGACCGCGTGCGCCTCGGCCTCCTGCTCGGGGGCCTGGTCCTGGTCCTGGTGGTCTATCGCGCGGTCGGGATGCACCGGAGTTCGGAAGACGGAGCCCCGTCCGCCGCGCCGTCGCCGCCGATCCAGAGCCAGGTCGCGCTGCCCCCGGTGGATCACGCCGCCCTCGCCGCGGTCCACGACGCCCGCCCCGAGGAGCGGATCGTCCTCGAGAGCGAAGCCTTCCGCGGCCTCGCGAAGATGGCGCGGGCGCTGCTCCCCGCCCACCTGCGCGCCCTCGGGGAACCCGCGCTGCCCTTCGACCAGCTCCCCGAGCACGCCTCCGAACTGCGCGGCAAACCCTTCCGCTTGCGGGGGGAACTACTCTCGGCCCAGATCCGCCGCCGGCAGCCCGGCCTGCCCCAGGAGTACTGGTGTTGGATCCGCAGCGAAGCCGGCCCGGAATACTTCTTCGTCTCCCTGAAGATCCCCGACCAGCTCTTCGGCTCCGAGAACTTCGTCCTCACCGACGGCTACTTCTTCAAGGTCTACACCCAGGTCCTCGATGGCGAGAGCGTGACCGCGCCGCTGCTCGTGGGCCGTCAGCTCACCCCCTCCTTCCGCCGCGCCGCGCCGGTGGAGAAGCTGGATCCGGTGATCCTGGCCGAGGTCCGCGACAATCCCCTCGGCGTGGACGAGGGCCTGGACCAGACCGCCCTCTGGCATCTGCTCGGCTACGCGCATACCCTCGCGCAGGATCCCAAGCGCCTCGAGGCCGAGTTCGCTCGAGCCCCGGAGTTCACCTTCCAGACCCTGAAGGAACTCTCGATCGAACCCTCGCTCTATCGGGGGAAGGCCTTCCGCATTCCGGGACGGGTCCCCGCCGATCCCGGCTGGCGCTGGAGCGAAGTCGCGGGCGAGAACCCCCTCCGCGCCCAGCGCCTGCACTACGGCTACCTGGGCAACTTGTCCTTCGGCGACTATCCGCTGCTGCTGGTCTCCGCCGACGACTACCGGATCGAGGGCAAGGAAGGACGCTGGTTCTACGGCTGGTTCCTGGAACTCCAGGGCTACGTGGACAAGAAGGACACCCCCCGCCGCACTCCGGTCTTCGTGGTCGCCGGGGACGAATACCAGGCTCCCAAGCCGCCTCCGGTCTATGGGCAGATCCTCTGGTGGTTCCTGGGCCTGGCGCTGCTGGTCGCGGGGCTGCTGGTGGTGATGATCCGCCGGGACCGTCGCAAGAGCGAGGAGGCCGCCGCCCTGCTGCGCAAACGCCGCCGGGAACGCATGGCACCCCTGGGGCCGGGGCCGGGGCCCGGTTCGGAGCGGGAATGAACTGGCCGAGTTATGGCCAGGGAGTGCTGCGGCCGCTGCTGCGGCGGGCGATCCTGAAGCTGGATCCCCTGCCCTCCACCCTGAGGGTCCTGCTCGATCAAGGCGCGGCTCCCCACGTCCGACCGCTGCTCGAGGACGTGCTGTCCGAACTGACGCTTCCCTACGTGATGGTGGAGTGGGCGCCCTCGGAAGCGCGCAAGGATCTGGCCCAGGTCGAGGAACTGGCTCGCGAACTGGTGCGCGAGTGGCTGGACCGGCGTTGCCTCCTGCTCGCGGTGGGCGGGGGCGTGACCACCGACGTGGGCGGTTTCGTGGCCGCGACCTTGCTCCGCGGGCTGCGCTGGGGAGCGATTCCGACGACCCTGCTCGGGATGGCGGATGCGGCCCTGGGCGGCAAGACCGCGGTCAACCTGCCCGAGGGCAAGAACCTGGTGGGCGCGTTCCATGCCCCCGAGTTCGTGATCGCCGACGTGGATCTGCTCGCCGGCCTGCCGCCGCGGGAATGGCGGAGTGGGCTGGGCGAGATCCTGAAGGCCGGGTTGATCGGCGACGCGGAACTGCTCTGTCAGTTGGAGGAACTCCCCGGCGCGGCCCTGCGTCGGCCGGGCCCGGAGATCCTGGAAGTGGTGAGCGCCGCCGGTCGGGTCAAGATGCGCATCGTGATCGCCGACCCCAAGGAGAAAGGGGAACGGATGCTCCTCAACTTGGGGCACAGCTTCGCCCACGCCCTGGAGGCGGCCGCCGGCTACGGTCGGCTCGCCCACGGCGAGGCGGTGGGCCTGGGCCTGCGCTGCGCTGCGCGGCTCGCGACCCGAATGGAGATCGCCGAGGAAGACCTGGAACTGCGGGTTCGGAAGCTGCTGGCCCGACTGGGGCTGCCGCTCGCCTACGACGGCGAACTCCCCGGCCACGCTGCCCTGACCCGCTTGCTGATCCGCGACAAGAAGGCCCGGGAAGGAAGGATCGACCTGGTGCTGCCGGTCCGGCCCGAGCAGTGCCTGGTGGTACGCGGGATGGAGCCGGAGGCGGTGGCGGAGGCCCTCTACGACACCTTGGGGCCCCCTTGATGCCAACGGGGCGCGCCCCCATAATCGCCCGAACCGCTTGGGGCTCACATGCCGCGTAGGGACGACCTCGAAAGCATCCTCATCATCGGGTCGGGGCCGATCGTCATCGGACAGGCCTGCGAGTTCGACTATTCCGGCACCCAAGCCATCCGCGCGCTGAAGAGCGAGGGCTACCGGGTGTTGCTGATCAACAGCAATCCCGCCTCGATCATGACCGATCCGGAACTCGC
>CAYVRL010000288.1:0-3704 GCA_964454065.1 uncultured Planctomycetales bacterium
CACGCTCTTCCCGGCCCTCCTCTGCTTCCGCCTGGCAGGGGTGGCGGAGCGCCGTCTTCGGGAGGGGTGGCCCACCGAGGAACTCCTCCGTGACCCGCGGGGCTGGCGGATGCCCCTGGCCGACTTCGCCGCCGCCGCCCTGATCCTGAGCCTCGGCCTGGGACTGGCCCTGCTCCCCGGAACGACGACCCGCTTCGAGCGAGCCGCCGCGCAGGGGGTGGAGCGGACCGAGCGACCGGTCCTCGTCCGCGCCGAAGGATCCGCCTGGAGCTTCCGGTTCCCCGCCCCGGTCCCGCCAGGAGCCCACTTGAGCCTCCTCTTCACCTGGGATCGGGCGTCAGAACAAGACCTGGAACTCGTCACCGAGGCTGGAAGCCGGGCACCTCTCCGCCCCGGCCAGTTCACCGAGCTTCCGCTGCAGCCCCGAGAAGCGCGTGAGGGGTTGGTCCGGGCGCCCTCCCTCCCCGGCCTCCAACCGGTCCGGGACTTCGCCCGCCTGGTGGTTCCGGTTCCTCCGCCCAGCACCCTGCCCCGGCTCCTCTTGGGGATCCTCCTGTTCTTCGCCCCCCTACTGGCGCTCACCCTGGCCTTGGCCCGCCATGGAACGCGGGCCGGCATCGCCGCCCTCGGAGCCCTCGCCGTGGGTGGCTTGGCCGCCTGGCGACCGCTTCCCGCCAGTGGTCCCCCCGGAGCGCCGCTGGAATTCCTGGCCCGCGGGGTGGAGGCCCTGTCCCGAGTCCTTCCTCCGGTGGAGGGCTTGCTCGCCACCGGCACCGGTTTCGAGATCCGCTACCAGACCACTCCGCCCTGGGCCACCCTCCTGTGGCTGTTGCTCGGCCTCCTTTGCCTGGCCCTCACTCGTGGGCGCCCCCAGCGTCGCTGAAGACGAGCCACCCACCGCCATGCCCCCGACCCGACCTCGCCTCCTCGAAGCCTTGCTCCTGATCGCAGGGCTGGGGGTGGCCTGGCCCCTTCCCCGTGGCCCCGCCCTGCCCGGGACCTCGGCCCTGCGCTACCTCCGGAGCTGGCAGGCGGCCCGTCGCCTCCAGGCCGCCAACCGACGGGACGACCTGGAAAGCCTGCTCGCCGCCACCGAGGACTACTTCCGCTGGAGCGGCGATGCCGAACCCCTGGAACTCGCCGTCTATCGGCGCGGGGTCAGCCGCACTGCCCCCTCCCAGGGGCTTCCTCCTTCCCTGGCCGCCCATCTGGCGGCATCCACCGCCTCGTGGCTGGATGTACGCCTCCCTCGACTCCCCCACCCCCGCGCAGTCCTGCGCCTGGAGGTCTTCCTGCTCGCCGGTCGGGTCCTGCCCCTGGAGTCCACTCCACCCTCCCTCGCCCTTGCCCGACGTCGTTTCGTCCAGCTCCTGGCCGCGGGAGGAGGGGGCCGATCGGATCCGAGTCCCTATCGTCACCTGCTCGCCCTCCCTCCGGAGGAAAGGGCGACCTGGATCGACCAGAACCTCCGAAAGCTGGCCGGGATCGCGGGGCTTCCGGCCGCCCCCTTCTAGAATCGGCGGCCTTGGATTCGATCCTCGCCCTCCTCCAGGCCTATCCGGGGCCCTCCGCCCTCGGCTTGCTGGTGATCTGCGGCCTCGGCCTACCCCCGTGGTCGGAGGAACTGATCCTGCTCGGCAGCGGTTATTTCGTGGCCCAGGGAGCGATCCCCTATTCCCACGCCCTGGTCTGGTGCCTGGTCGGGATCCTGGGCGGGGACAGCCTCATCTTTTTGCTCGGAAGGACAGTTGGTGAAAGAGTTTACAGATGGCCCCTCCTGCGTCGCCACATGGGGACGAAGCAACGCGCGCGATTCAACCGCCGCTTTCTCCAGGAAGGCACCAAGGCGATCTTCCTGGCCCGCTTCATCCCCGGCTACCGGATGCTCGCCTATTTCGTGGCCGGCAACCTGGGGATGCCGATGTGGAAGTTCGTCCTCCTCGATTCCATCGGGGCCGTGGTCACCGTCCCGATCTCGATCTGGGTGGGCCATCTCTTCGCGGACAACCTGGACGCCGCTCTCGCGGTGGTGGACGACTTCCAGATCCCCCTGGTCCTGGTCGCGGGACTGGTCCTCTTCCTGTTGCTGCGGAGAGCGGGACTCAAACGCCGTACTCGATTGCTGCTCCTCCGGCGGATCCGGCATCATCGCCAACAGGAAGCCGAGGAACGGGAACGAGATACCGCTTCCCCCGCTGACGATTCCCGCCCCGGCGAGTAGAATACGCGGCTCAATTCCGGGCCCGTCCGCCACGAGGCGTGTTTCGGCCCAGTCCCCCCCCAGACTCGACCCTCATGGATCAGTACCTTCCCTGGATCGGCGCCGCCGTTGCGCTGATCGTCGCCTTCCTCCTCCAGCGCAAGGTGATGAGCGCGTCCCCCGGCAACGAGCGGATGCAGGAACTCGCCAAGGCCGTCCAAGAAGGCGCCAAGGCCTTCCTGGTCACCGAATACAAGGTCCTCGCGGGCTTCGTGGTGATCGTCGCCATCGGGCTCTTCGTACTCCCCGAAGGGGAGATGGGGGGTGGCATCAAGACCGCCAGCGCTTTCCTGGCCGGCGCTTTCGCCTCCGCGTTGGCGGGCTGGATCGGGATGCACACCGCCACCCGCGCCGCGGTGCGCACCACCGAGGCGGCCCGCACCGGCCTTGCCCCGGCGCTGCGGATCGCTTTCTCCAGCGGCACCGTGATGGGCATGACCGTGGTCGGCCTCGGGGTCCTGGGAATCGCGGTCTTCAGCAGCCTGTACGGAAGCGATCCCACCGCCTTGCAACAGGTGCTGGGCTTCAGCTTCGGCGCTTCCTCCATCGCCCTCTTCGCGCGCGTCGGCGGCGGCATCTACACCAAGGCCGCGGACGTCGGCGCCGACCTGGTCGGCAAGGTCGAGGCCGGTATCCCCGAGGACGACCCCCGCAACCCCGCGACCATCGCGGACAACGTCGGCGACAACGTCGGCGACGTGGCGGGCATGGGAGCCGATCTCTTCGAGTCCTACGTGGGTTCGATCGTCGCCACCATGACGATCGGCGCCGCTCTCGCGATCGGGAACCCCGGTGCCGGCAGTCTGACCTTGCTCCCCCTGACCCTTGCGGGGGGCGGCATCCTGGTCTCGGTCCTCGGCACCTTCTTCGTTCGCACCTCGGACGAATCCAAGATCCACGCCGCCCTCTTCCGCGGCCTCTTGGTCGCATCGGGCTTGTTGGTCGTCTTCGCCTGGTGGTTGACCTCCGGCATCGACACCTTCACCGCTGGAGGACACGAATACACCGGAATGGGCCTCTTCTGGGCGATCGTTTCCGGCTTGGTCGCCGGGGTCGCGATCGGCAAGATCACCGAGTACTACACCGCCTTCGAATACAAACCGGTTCAGTCGATCGCCGAGCAATCCGAAACCGGAGCGGCGACCAACATCATCGGTGGTCTGGGCGTGGGCATGAAGTCCACCGCCTTGCCGGTACTCGTGATCGGACTGGCCATCGGCGTGGCCTACCACTTCGGCTCCATCTACGGCATCTCGCTCGCCGCGGTGGGCATGCTCTCCACCCTGGGAATCTCCTTGGGGGTCGATGCCTATGGGCCCGTGGCCGACAATGCCGGCGGTATGGCGGAAATGGCTCAACTTCCCGAGGAGGTCCGCGAGAGGACCGATTCCCTCGATGCGGTCGGCAACACCACCGCCGCGATCGGCAAGGGTTTCGCCATCGG
>CAYVRL010000289.1:0-3674 GCA_964454065.1 uncultured Planctomycetales bacterium
GGTCTTGAGTACCGGGGAGTAGGGGGAGAGGTACTCCTGGAGGAGAGCGACTACCGGGGTATGGGGACGGGAGAGGGCGAGGTCTTCCAGGACTCCGCGGAGCAGATCGATGCAACGGGCGAGAAGGTACTCCTCCTGGCGGGTCGTGGGGCGGAGGCGACGGAGATCGGCCCAGTAGACGCTCAAGGGATCGCCCGGGGTCCGCGCGGTAGTGGTCGTATTGCGCTCCAGGAAGGCCGGCGAGGAGGCCTCGGGAAGGAAGGGGATGGCCTTCTCGGTGAGGAGCTTGCGCAGTCCAGGAGCGAGGGCTCGGTAGCGCTTTTCGGTGGCGAAGGCTCGGGAAACGTATTCCCAGTCGATCACACCCTTGCGCAGGGCGGCCTGGAAGTGAGGGCGGGTGGAAGTCATGGCGGCGGACGGTGTTCGAGTCCGGGATCCCTCCTTCGAATTGCGTGCCACCCCCTCCGATGGGGTCGAAAACCGGGACGGACGACCTAAGCAAAGCGAGGGACGGAAGATCCAGAAAGCACCGATGTTCCGGCTCCGGTCCGGGGGGCGAATGGGGTGGGGAGAATTTCCCGGTCAAGGGGGAAAGAATCCCGTGTCACCTGGAAGGGGCGACGACGTCTGCATGGCTCAAGGAGGAAAACCCATGTTGATGACCTTAAGCCTACTTCTGCTCCAGGGCCAGCTCACCGCGCTGGCTTCGAGTTCCGCTGACAGCCGCTTGCCTCAGGACCCCGTGGTCCACGGAGAGGACTGCTTCCTGCGTGTCGATGGTCCTCCCGGTGCCCAGAGCTATCTCACCCGCCACGCCTGGATGGCCCTGTGCGGCGATCAGGATGGAGACGGCATCTTCGATGCCCCGGGGGGAGTGGATGCTCTCGGATACTGGCCGTTGCCGGGCCATTCGGCGCCCTTGCCCTCGGACTTCGTGTTCTCCACTCCCACCAGCTTCGGTGGCTTCCTCGACGGGGACGTACTCCGGCTGCGGGACGGCCAGGGTGTCGATCTGGTCGTCGGAGAGGCGGATTTCCTCGCTGCTCTTCAACCCGCCAGCGGTGGTTTCGATCTCGATGCCGTGGCCTTCCAGGCTCCGAACCAACTCTGGTTCTCGGTCGCCGATCGGCTGACCGGAACGACCGTGGGCGATGTGGAGGATGGCGACGTCTTGACCTACGATCTCGGCACCGGAGTCGTCAGCCGAGTTTGGACCGAAGCGGACATCCAGGCGATGGTCGATTTCGCGGAAGGGGGATCCACGACCGCAGTCGGAGATCTGCTCTCCCTCTCCTTCCTGCCCAGTACCGGAGAGATGGTCTTCACCATCCAGTCTCCGTCCTCCAAGGATGCCGCGGTTTACGGGGTTGGCGGAGGGGGGCGTCTGATCCCCGGCTGGGAAGAGGCCGACTGGGATTTCCAGGTCTCCACCGAACTGGATGCCTTGGCATTCGTTCCGGGTGGGCTCCTCGCTCCGCCGATCCTGGACATGGACGTTCCCTTCTACTCTCCGGGGGATCAAGTGGGCTTCCGACTTCGGCACGGCGTTCCGGGCAGCATCGCTCGCGGCTACCGGGCGGTTCGGACCGCTTTCGACCTCCGGCCGGGCCTCGGGATGGGCTTTCTCTTCCTGGATCCTCAGGATCCCTGGTTGATCGCGCAGGTCTCCCACGGCAATACCCATCCGCAGCTCGTCGACGCCTCGGGGAGTGCCGCGTTCACCTGGGACGTGCCCGCTCTTCCTCCCGGTATGAACCAACTCGACCTCTACTTCCAGGTCCTGGACGGTCTGGGTGGAGGATGGTCCAATCCCGTGGTCTTGCGCATTCAGTGAAGCCGTGGGGACGTTGGGGCTCCGCCCGCTATCCTGGGCGGAGTCCCATGCTTCTTCCCGGTCTCCTTCTCGCCGCCGGTTCCCTGTTGGCACAGGGACCGGCATCCTCACTGCAGAAGGAGTTCGCGTCGCAGGATCCCGCCACCCGACTGCACGCCGCACTCCGTTACGTGGCCTCCGAATCCCCGGACCCCAAGTGGTTGCGGAAGGAACTGCACCACGGTTCCCCGGGGAGGACGCGGGCCCTCTTGGTCGCCGCCGCCCTGCTCGGGACCGAGGACTCCCTTTCCCTGGTCGAGGAGGCATCCCGGCGCGGCAAACGGAAGGACTCCCTTCGTGCCTTCGCCTTGCTGCTCTATGGGGCCTTCCATCCCCGGGTGGTGGCGGAGTTCGGAGAATCCCTGCATCGCCCTGCCTCCTCCGAGGAGCGGGATCTCCTCCTCGCGGGCACGTTGATGCAAGCTCGTCGTCTTCCGGCCCTCTCCTCCTTACCCGAGGGGCGGGACCGGGATGCCGCGCAATCCTCTCCCATCGCCATCTTCCTCGACGCTCTGGCGGGTCGCTCTCCCTCTCGCAAGGCGGACTCTCCCGCTGCCGCCAGTGCGCTTCTTCTCGTCTCTCGGCTTCCGGGCGGCCCTCTCCTCACGGTCCGCGAATGGGAGGACTTGTCCGCGGGCTTGCCGGATCTCTGGTCCAGTGCGGCGCGTCGTTTCCCGGGTCGGAACCTCCAGGCCTTGCGAGCGAGTCCCATGGGGGAGGGGCGCGCCTTCACGCTCGCCGAGCTGTCCGTACAAGAACGAGAGGCCGGTTTCGAGTTCCTTTCCCGGCGCTTGCCCGACCCTCGTTCCCGGGCGTGGCTCTGGGGAACCCTGGGGGATCTTGGCGGTCCCTTTCCCCGGACGGTGCCGAAGGGTCGGATTCCCGACTGGGTGGTCGCGGGGATCTTGCGCCTTTCCCTTGCGAACCCCGCCGCGGGGGAAGAGGCCGCGGGGATCTGGCGAGCCGCCGCCCGGCGCAGTTTCGATGCCACTTCCCCTCTGGCGAAGAGCTGGCCGGCGGCGGTGGTCTTGGCCCTCGCTCCGGATGCTCCGGATCTCGCCTTGCTTCGGAGCCGCGCGGAATCCGCTCGAGGCGAGGACGGTCTCCGCATGCTTCCCATCTGGCAGTTGGCCTCCGGTCGGGTGGACCAAGCGGAAGCCCGCAACCGTCTCCTCCGTTCCTGGAGCCGAGAACTACACGCCGGCTATCTCGGCTACCTCGATCAAGAAGCCCCGCGATGGCTCGCGGGGGTGCTGCTCGCGGGTACCCGTTCCCTGGAGGAGCGGGCCGAGACGAGGAGTCTTCCGTCCTTGGCCCCTCCGGTTCGGGATCGTTCCCGGGACGACGAGTTCTACGCCGACGTGGCCGAGTTCCTCTTCTCCCCGGTTTTCCGTCTCGACCTCCCCTGATCCGGCCATGTCCAGGAAGGTCTTCCTACTTCTGCTCCTCTGTCTGGGAATGGTCGCGGCCCTCTTCCTCTGGGCTCCTCATGGGGCGAGTGGGGACGACCATCCTTCCCTCTCTTCCGATCCGGGCGCATCCGCGTCGGCACCGCTCGACCCGGTCTTTCCGCTCCCTTCCTCGTCACCGGGCAGGGAACGGCTCACGGAGGGGGAGCACCCCTCTCCGAATCCACCCACGATCACCGGGCGGGTGCTGGGAGAAAGGGGGCAGCCCCTTCCGGGGGCTCGGGTCTGCCTGGGGGAACTCCAGGCCTTCGATCCCCTGGGCAAGACCCGCGAGGATCTCGCTCGGGATTCCATCCCCTGCTCCGAGGAGGGCCTATTCTCCTTTTCCCTTC
>CAYVRL010000290.1:0-3670 GCA_964454065.1 uncultured Planctomycetales bacterium
GGCCGCGCAGGGTCAGGAAGGCGTCGAAGGGGGAATCCACGGTTCCGGCGGAGTTCTGGTGGAACCACAACTCCTCGGCGAGGGCGTCGTCCTGGACCACGATCGCGCCCCCGACCACGTCCGAATGACCACCGATGTATTTGGTGGTCGAATGGATCACGTAGTCCGCGCCGAGGGCCAGCGGACGTTGCAGGATCGGGGTCGCGAAGGTGTTGTCCACCGCCACCGCGGCCCCGACCGCCCGCGCCGCCTCCACCGCGTCCGCGATGGAGCTGACTCCGAGGGTGGGATTGGAGGGGGTCTCCAGGTACAGCAGCCGAGTATCGGCGGGGAGATCGGCGAAGGCCCCCTGGACCGTGGTGTCCCGGTACTCGTACACCAAACCGAAACGCTCCTCGATCTCGCGGAAGAGGCGGTGGGATCCCCCGTACAGATCCTGGGTGGCGACGATCCGGTCTCCCGGTTTCAGAGTCAGCATCAAGGTGTGGATCGCGGCCATGCCGCTGGCGCAGGCGAAGGCCGCGCTTCCCCCTTCGAGGACCGCGAGGGCGTCCTGGAGGGCGAAGCGGGTCGGGTTCTGAGTGCGCGTGTACTCGTAACCCAGGCGCGGCTGGGCGGGCGCGTCCTGCACGTACGTGCTGGTCATGTAGATCGGCGGCATGACCGCGCCGGTGGCTTCGGCATGGGGATCCCAACCGGCGTGGACCGCCAGGGTGGAGGGGGAGAGATCGGAACGCAGCGGGCGCTCCTCGGGGGGGCCGGTCTGGGTCATGGGGGCTCCGAGGGGATTCGGTTCAGGCGTGTTCCAGGCGGGGAAGGGCCCGGATGAGGTCGTGGCGGTCGAAGGCCAGGTAGTTACCGTCCTGCTCGACCAGGATGCACTCCTGGTCGGCGAGGACGCGGAGCGCCTCCCGCCAGGGGGCGGAGGAGGCGAGCGTCGGCGGCGGGGGAAGAAGGAGTTCCCCGACCGTGTGTCGCTCCAGGGCCTGGCCCGACGCGAGACGTTCCACCAGTCCCGCTTCGTCCACCACTCCCAGCAGGGGGCCCCGCTCCTCGGCCTGGACCGGAAGCGGGCGGATGCCGCGCTCCCCGAGTTGCTTCCAGGCGGTCAGCAGGTCGTCCTCGGGCTTCACCGCCCCCGCGGGCCGATCGCGCAGCAGCTCGGCGACGGTCGCGGTGGCGGCGGGCACCGGGGGCAGGAAACGGCCGTCACGGAGCCAGTCGCGGTTGTAGACCTTGCTCAGGTAACGGTCCCCGGAATCGGGGAGCAGGACCACGATGCGGGCGCCGGAGGCGAGTCGCCGCGCCACCCGGGCCGCGGCCACCAGCACCATGCCGGAGGAGCCGCCGACGAAGATCCCGGTCTCGCGGGCCAGACGGCGGGTCATCGCGAAGGAATCGGAATCGGCGACGACCTCGTAGTCGCTGATCACCGAGGGGTCCCAAGTCCCGGGGATCTCGTCCTCCCCGACGCCCTCGACCGCGTAGGGACCCGCTTCCCCGAGCTCGCCGGTCTTCCAGTAGTGCGCATAGACCGAACCCGGGGGGTCCACGCCCACGCAGCGGATGCGGGGATCCCGCTCGCGCAGGTAGCGTGCGGTACCGGTCAGGGTGCCGCCGGTTCCGCAACCGGCGACGAAGGCGTCCAGACGGCCCTCGCACTGTTCCCAGAGTTCGGGGCCGGTGCTTTCGAAGTGGGCGTCGGGATTGTCGGGGTTGTGGAATTGATCCGCCCACCAGGCTCCCGGAGTCTCCCGGGCGATGCGCGCGGCGACCCGGGTGTAATGCTGCGGGTGACCGGAGGGGACGTTCGAGGGGACCACCACCACTTCGGCGCCATAGGCGCGCAGGAGATCGATCTTCTCCTGGCTCATCTTGTCCGGGATCACGATGATGCTCCGATAGCCGAGCGCCGCGGCGGCCATGCAGAGGCCCGCTCCGGTGTTTCCGGAAGTACACTCGACCACGGTGCCGCCGGGCCGCAGGTCGCCGCGCTCCACGGCCTGGAGCAACATGCGCTTGCCGATCCGGTCCTTGACCGAGCCGCCGGGGTTCAGCGATTCGACCTTGAGCAGGAACTCCGCCTCGAGTTCGGGGAAAAAAGCGCGAGGGAGTCGCACCAGAGGGGTCGCCCCGACCAGCTCCAGAATGCTGTCCACGATCTGGGGAGTCCGGCGGAGGGTCGAGGAGCTCATGGGCGCGACATTCTAGGCTTCGGGTGGACGCCCTCCCATGCCTCCCTCCTCCGATCCCCGGTTCCCGGACGAAGCCCTCGAAGCCCTGTCCTTCGCCGAGCTGCTCGCGGACTTCGCGGAGTTCACGACCACCCCGGCCGGTCGCCGGGAAGTCCTTGCCAGCCGCCCCGGGATGGACCCGGTGGCGCGGGCCGCGCGCCGAGAACGGGGGCGGGAGGCCTTGGCGGCCCGGGCCGCGCGGGAGGCCCCGGTCCTTTCCCGTAGGGTCGATCTGCGAGCACTCGCGACCCAGGCGCGGCGGCGCGCTCTCGGCGCGGAAGAGTTGTTGGAACTGGTCGGCGCTTTGGATCAGATCGCGGAGCTGCGCCGCTGGGCGCGGGCTCGAGAGCACTATCCGGCGCTCGCTCGGCTCCTTCTGGAAGTGCCCGATGGCGGGGAGTTGCGTTCGCGACTCGGCGCGAGCCTGGATCCCCGTGGCGAAGTCCGGGACGAGGCCGATCCGGAACTTCCCGCTCTGCGGGAGCGGATCCGAAGCCTGGAGGGAAAGCGGGCCGTGGAATTGCGACGCGTGACCGAAGCCTGGAAGGCCCGCGGAGTCCTCCAGAATCCGCGTCCGGTTCAGCGTGGGGGACGTCCGGCCCTCGCGGTTCGCGCGACTCGGCTCGGCGCGGTCCGCGGTCTGTTCCGAGATCGTTCCCGCAGCGGCGACACCGTGTACGTGGAACCGGAGGGCGTGGCCCTGCTCTCCAACCGACTGGCCGAGGCCCGCGCCGCGGAGGCCCAGTTGATCCAACGGATTCTGGCCGTACTCTCCCGGGAGGTGGCCCGGCGGGCTCCGAGCCTGGAGGCGGCCGACCAGGCGCTCGGACTCGTCGATCTGGCCCTCGCGTGTGCCCGGTGGTGCGAGGAGCGGGGCGGTTGTTTCCCGGGCATGGAGGGCCGCGCCCTGATCCTGCGCTCCGCGCGTCATCCGTTGCTCTTGCGGCGGATGGGAGCGGAAGCGGTGGTGCCGGTCGATCTCGCCCTCGGCGAGACCTTCGATCTCCTGGTCGTGACCGGGCCCAACACGGGGGGCAAGACCGTGGTCCTCAAGACCGCCGGTCTGCTCGCGGCGCAGGCCTGCGCCGGCTTGCCGATCAGTGCCGCGCCGGGGAGCGAGGTCCCGGCGCTGCCCGGGATCGACGCCGACATCGGAGACGCCCAGTCCTTGGCCGCCAGCCTCTCGACTTTCTCCGGCCACCTCCGTCACCTGGCGCGGATCCTCGCCGGGGCGCGGCGCGGTTCCTTGGTCCTGCTGGACGAACTGGGCACCGGGACGGACCCCGAGGAGGGCGCGGCGCTCGGACGGGCGGTGCTGGAGGAGCTCCTGCGACGCGGTTCGCTGGTGCTCGCCGATACCCACTTGGGAGGTCTGAAACTGTGCTCCTTGAGCACCGCGCGGGCAGAGAACGCTCCGATGGAGGTCGAGCCCGGCC
>CAYVRL010000291.1:0-3669 GCA_964454065.1 uncultured Planctomycetales bacterium
CCGGGGATCGGGTCCTGCGAAGGGAAGACCTCCTGCTGTCCCTGCGGGATACCCAGCTTTGGTCGGAGCCCGGGGCCAACTGGAGTTACTCGATCCCCGGCCCCGAGGAAGCGCTCATCATGCACGAGGAAGTCCGCGCTTTTCCCCCCGACGAGCGGGGAAGAGTCCAGCTACCCTATTCCTGTGGAGTGCGGGGAAGGATCCTGGGGGAGGATGGTACGCCCCTTTCCGGTGTCCAGGTCACGGCCTATTCCCTCTCTGCGCGACGACTCCAGGAGATGAGCAGTGCTTTTCGGGCTGCGGGGACACCCGAGCTGATCCAACCCTTCGTGTTCCTCCTTGCGCGCTATCGGGACGAGTACGGAGATCCCCCATCGCGATCCTGCGTCACGGACGCGAAGGGCCGTTACTCCCTGAGTCTGCCTTCGGCTTGGGCCGAAGGCCTCCAGGTCATGAAGGCGGGTTACCGCGTGGAAGCGTTCCGTTTCGAGCCCGAGCCGGGTACCCGGACCGAGAAGGACTTCGTCCTGAAAAAGCGCCCGATCGTGGAAGGATCCGTCTCCTCCCCGGATGGAGTACCCCTGGAGGGCGTCTCGGTTCGGATCACGGTGTTCCTCGATCCCGCCCATGCGGATCTCTCCCCCGAGGACCGGATCCAGGGGATCGGCATGGCACAGGAGTCCTCCCCCGACCGGACCCCGCGGCTCTACGCCACGCTCAGGGCGAAGACCGATTCCGTCGGCCATTACGAGAGCATCCTTCCCACATCCCTTGGGATCGCCGTCCTGGCCGTCCACGGGGATGGCTACGCGGTCCAAGAACGAGAATCCCTTTCTCCGGACACCGACATCCCCATTCGCATCGACCTGGAGTTGCAAAGGCCTTCCCGAGTTCCAGTGATCCGGATCCTGGGGAATCATCGGCCGCTTACCGGGGCCGTCGTGGTCAGTACGATCGTGGACGATCCTCGGGGTTTGCAGTTCCCGAACCGGAGCACGGACCAAAAGGGCGAAGTTCGTCTTCCCTGGTTGGAGTCCGCTGAGCGCTGGGGCATCTTCGTGGACTCGGATCGCATCCGCGATCGGAGCTTCTTCACTTTCCTGGAGCGAGGACAGGAAGTCATCGAAATCGGGGCCGCCGAGCTGAGCGCGGAATCCCATCACTGAGTTGGAACGAGGGACAGCCATGAAGAATCGACGTTTCCTGCTTCCGCCCTTCGCTGCCACGCTCTTCCTGGGGCTGCTGTTGGCTTCCCTTCGCTCCCAGCTGCCCGTCTCGGAGGGGATGGACCCGAAGCAAGGCCCGGGCGCTCCTGGCGTGGATGGGGTCGGCTTCACGCATGTCCTCACCCGTGAGCTGACCGGCTTCTACCTGGGCGGGCGGGGCCGGGACGGTGCTGGTGGTCGCGGCGGAAGAGGCGGCGATGGCGGGAACGGGGGCGGCTTCCACCTGCGCTTCGCTTGGGGGGATGTCCGAGCCCTTGGCGGCGATGGCGGTGATGGCGGCCCAGGGCAGGACTCGGGTGCGGGTTCCAGGGATGGCAACGGGCAGGGAGTGGCCGGAGGAGATGGTGGGGACGGTGGCTCCGTTTTCCTGTTTCCCGCTGACCCGCGGAAGAGCCACGTCGAGGAGTCTCCTGGGCGAGGCGGGGTCGGTGGGAGGGGCGTCACGCCTGGGCCGAACGGCTCCAACGGCTCCAACGGTTGGCATCACTGAGCCACGACCGCGGAGGGCCGGAGATTCCCCGCCTGGATTCCGGGAGAAGTTGTCAGACGGCTTGGATCCGTGTTAGGCTTGGGCGCATGCGCTGCATCCGCAACAACGATGGGTGGTGGCCGAGCGGGCCCGGGGGATTCCCGGAGCCTGGCGCGGCTCGTTGATTGCGCCGAGTTCCACCACCCCTCACGGGCCTCCGCTTTCCTGGAGGCCCGTTCCTTTTGCCCTCAGGCGACCTTGGACACCTTCCTCCACACATCCACCGCGGGCCAGGCCGAAGATCACCGGCTGGTCTGGGCCGAGCTGCCCGCCGATCTGCACACCCCGGTACGGGCCTTTCTGGCCCTGCGCGGGTCGGGACACCGTCCCTGCCTGCTCGAATCCGCCGAGGGGCCGGAGCGACTGGCGCGCTATTCCTTCCTGGGGCTGGATCCGGAGTTCTTGCTGCGTTGCTCCGCGGGGCGGGGAACCCTGGAAGGCCCCGACGGCCGCGAGGAACTGCGCGGCGCTCCCGAGGAGATCCTGCGCCAGGTGGCGGCCCGGCGGCCGATTCCCGCTCCGCCCCCCGGCTTGCCTCCCTTCTGCGGGGGGTGGATCGGTTCCTTCGCTTACGAATGGGCTTGTAGCCTGGAGCCCCGCCTGGCGCGTTTCGGGGCGAGCCCGGAGGACGAGGAAGCTCGCCCCGAGGCCGAGTTCCGCTTCTTCCCCAAGCTCCTCGCCTTCGACCACGCGGCGCAGCGGATCGTCCTGATCCGCTCCTGCCCCGAAGGCTCGGCGGGACATCCTGCCGCCCTTTCCGAACTCGCGGCGCTGGCCGCGGATCTGCGCCGGGAGCCCCCCGCGCCGGGCAGTTTCGAGCTGCTGGGGGAGGGGCCGCGTCCCTGCATGGAGCGGGCCCGCTACGAAGCCGGGGTGGCCAGCCTGCAAGCCGCGATTCGCGCGGGCGAGATCTTCCAAGCGGTCCTCGCCCAACGCTTCGAACAGGCCTTCCGTGGCGATCCCTTCCAGCTCTACCGGGTACTCCGGCTCGCCAATCCCGCCCCCCACATGTTCTACTTCGAGGGGCAGGGCGAGACCCTGGTCGGATCCTCGCCCGAGCGCTTGGTGGCGGTGCGCGGTGGCCGGGTGGAGAACCGTCCCATCGCCGGCACCCGAGCCCGTTCCGCCGACCCGGAGGAGGATCTGCGCCTGGGCATGGAACTGCTCGCCGATCCCAAGGAACGGGCCGAACACGACATGCTGGTGGATCTGGCTCGCAACGATCTGGGTCGGGTGGCGCGCACCGGCAGCGTTGTGGTACGCGAGTACGCCCGGCTGGAGAGTTTCGCCCGCGTGCAGCACCTGGTCAGCCGGGTGGAGTGCGAACTCGCTGCGGGCCGCGACGCCCTCGATGCCTTGGCCGCCTGTTTCCCGGCCGGTACCGTCAGCGGCGCCCCCAAACTCCGGGCGATGGAACTCCTTCACGAACTCGAGGGGGAGCCGCGCGGTGCCTACGCGGGCGCCTTCGGTTACCTGGATGCCGCGGGACAGCTCGACATGGCCTTGATGATCCGCACCTTCGTGGTCGCTTCGGAACGTCTCACGGTGCAAGCCGGGGCCGGGGTGGTCCACGATTCCCGCCCCGAACGGGAATACCGAGAGACCCTGGAGAAGGCCGGTGCCCTCTTCGAAGCCCTGCGTCTCGCCTCCACGCCGGCCTTCCAGCCCCGTGCCTCATGATCCTGCTCCTCGACAACTACGACTCCTTCGTCTTCAACCTCTACCAGTCGATGGCGGCCCAAGGGGCGGAGGTCCTGGTCCTGCGCAACGACGCCGAAAGCGCGACCGCGATGCTGGCCCGTCGTCCGCGCGCCCTGGTCCTGAGTCCGGGTCCGGGCCGCCCCGCTGCGGCGGGCGAGATGCCCGCCCTCCTGCGCGCCGCCCCACCCGAGCTGCCGATCCTCGGCGTCTGTC
>CAYVRL010000292.1:0-3649 GCA_964454065.1 uncultured Planctomycetales bacterium
TCTGGTTCACGGTGCGGAAGCCGGAACCCATCACGGTGAAGAGGTATTCCCCGGGGGGCAGGCTGGGGAAGAGCAGCGTGCCCTGCTCGTCGCTCATGCCGGAATCGCTGTAGCCGCTCTGGCCCGGGGTGAAACGCTGCGCGACCACGCGGGCGCCGGAGACCGGGGTGTCCTCGCCGAGTTCCACCACCCGGACCCGCATCGCGCCGGTCGCGGGTAGGTGGAGTTCCGTCCAACCCTCGCCGTTGACGAGTTGGAGTTCTTGGACCTCGCCGAGCGGGTTGCGGGGTGGGCCGGCGTGGATTCGGTAGCGCCCGGGGCGGGCGCTCGGCATCTGGAACTTCCCTTGTGGGTCGGTGCGCGCGGTCAGGGGACGGGCCTGGCTCAGGTGGTCCTCCAGTTGCAAGGTGGCGGTGACCTCGACGTCCGGGGCGGGAGCGCCGGTCGCGTCGTAGACCACTCCCGCGAGTCGCGAAGTGGGCCGCAGCGGCAGCAGGAGCCGCGCATCGGCGTGCTCGGGGTCGGTACTGACCAGCAGGGAAAAACGTTCGAAACCGGGGGCGGCCAACTCCACCTTCCAGTTACCGAAAGGCAGGTCCGGGAAGTCGAAAGCGCGGCGGCCCGGGCCGAGGGCGGCGCTCCTGCGTGGACCGGAAGTTCCGGGTTGGGGGAGCAGGGTGACCACCGCGCTGCTCGGGAAGTCGGCCCAGGCCGGCAAACTGACCTGACCGCGGATCCGGGCGCTCTTCGGAGCGTAGGGGTTGGGGGTCGGGGCGCTGCGACCCTCCTCTCCGCCGCGGTAGGCGACCGCAGGGGGTGGAGTACCCGAATCGCCGGAAAGGGGGAGCGCATCGGTGGGAGGCCCCTTTTCGGGAGTCCGGTCGGGAAGGAGCAGGAGCAGGAATACCGCGGCCGCAACCAGCGCCAAGAGCGCGAGTAGCACCCGAATGCCCCGGGGATCCTTGCGGTCGTTTCCGCCCATTTCCGGGTACACTCTACGGTTCCATGCATCCCCTCCGCAGCCTGTTCCTCCTCCTCGTGGGGCTCGTTCTGGCCCTGCCCCTCTCCGCCGCGACGGAGGGTTCGGGATCCGACGGGGGCGCCTCTCCGCGACGAACCGAACCGGGGCGGGTCATCGTCCTCGGCATGGACGGCGTGGACGCGGGGTGGATCGCCCAATGGATGGACGAGGGGCTCCTTCCCAACTTCGCGCGTCTGCGCGACCAGGGCACCTTCGCGCCGCTGGTGCCCGGCTACCCCGCACAGTCCCCGGTTTCCTGGGCCACGCTGAATACGGGCCGCAATCCCGGCAAGCATGGGGTCTTCGATTTCGTCCGCAACCAGCGGATCAACGGCCAGCCCACTCCGAACGTGGGTTTCCAGGAACAGACGCGGATTCCCACCGCCGACTGTGGCCTGCCGCTGGCCGACCCCAAGGTGCCCTACTTCTTCTACGGGGGAGGGGTGCTGCTCGGCCTGGTGCTGTTCCTGCTGTTCCGGCGGCGGATCCTGGTGGCTCTGATCGGCCTCGCGGTGCCGGTGGCCGTCGGCTTCTGGTTGGGAGGGAGTCTCAGCCATGCCTTCCCCCAGGACGGTTTCAAGGACTGGAATACGCTGGTCGAGGCCGATCCCTGGTGGGTGGAACTGGACCGGGCGGGGGTGCCCTTCCGCGGCGAAGGGACCATCGTCGACTACCCGGCGCGGGAACTCCAGCACGGGCAGCTCATCGCCGGGCTGGGCGCTCCGGATGCCAAGGGGGGGCTGAATTCGTGGGGGATCTACAGCACTCTGGACGAACGGGTTCGTTCCCGCAAGACCGTGGAGCCCTTGCCGGCCTACGACGAGAACGATGCCCCCGATCCCGGAACCCGCAGTGGCGCATCGGCTGGAAGCGGCAAGATCTTCCGTCTCGAACGAGGCGACGACGGTCTGCTCCATTCCAAGGTCTTCGGCCCCCGTAACCTGGTCCGGGAGGAACGAGTCCACGCGCGCCTCGAGGAACTTCGGGAACAGCGGCGCAAGGATCCCACCGCGCACGCCGAGGAGTACGCGGCCTTGAGCAAGCTGGTCCGCAACCCTTCGTTGATGGACACCGACGTGCCGATGACCGTCGATTGGCAACCGGGCGCCAAGAGCGCCAAGGTCGCGATCGCGGGCCAGAGCCAGGACATTCCCCTGGGTAGCTGGAGCGACTTCTACAAGTTCCGCTTCGTCTGGAATCGCTGGCTGCACACTTCCGCGATGGCGCGGGTGTGGGCCGAGGCCGACGGCGACGGCCTGGAACTCTATCTCTCCCCCTTGCAGATCGACCCCCGCGATCCCACTCCGGGCAGTCGCATCTGCTGGCCGCGCGACTTCGCGGCCCAACTCGCCGATCGGATCGGTGACTTCGAGACCCTGGGCTGGGCCTGCCAGACCCACGCAGTGAAGGACGCCCAGCTCTCCGACGCGGCGTTCCTTGCCGACATCGAGTTCACCTACGACTGGCGCATCAAGATGCTGAAGGACGCGCTGGAGTCCAAGGACTGGCAGGTGCTCTTCCACTTCTTCGGCAGTCCCGACCGCATCTGCCACATGATGATGCGGCACATCGATCCCAAGCATCCGCAGTTCGTGGAGGCCCTCGCGGACAAGGAGTACTCCTTCTTCGGCAAGCAGGTCCGCGCCCGGGACACCGCGCGCGCGATCTACCAGCAGATGGATCGCGCGGTGGGCCTGGTCCTCGATCACATGCGCCCCGAGGACACCCTCCTGATCGTTTCCGATCACGGTTTCGATTCCTTCCGCCGACAGGTGAGCCTGAACAACTGGCTGGCCGCGGAGGGCTTCCTGAAGATCCGCAATGTTTCACCCCTGGGTTTGCCGATGACCCGCAAGCAGGTCGGCAGTCAGATGCTTCGCTACGTGGACTGGGCCCATACCCAGGCCTACTCGCTGGCGATCGGAAAGATCTACCTGAACCGCGTCGGCCGTGAGGCGCAGGGGATCGTCGGCGACGCGGACGCTGCGGACGTGGTGACGAAGATCGAGAAGCGGCTCTACGAGATGAAGGATCCGGACTACGGCAACCAGGTCGTGAGCAAGGTCTACCGTCGCGAGGACATCTACTCGGGTCCCTACTGGCAGGAAAGCCCGACCAACTCCGAAGGGGCCGCGGAGCTGACCATCGACTTCGTACCGGGTTATCGCGCCGCCTGGACGACCACTTCCGGTGGCATCCGCTTGGTGGACCAGGAGAACGCGGACGGTCAACTCCAGGCCGAGAACGGTCCATTCATCTACGACAACACCAGCCCTTGGTCGGGGGACCACTGCGGGGTGCAGATGTCCTCGGTGCTGGGCATCTTCTTCTGCAGTCGCCCGTTGGCGCTTCCCGAAGGGGACACTGCCTACGATGCCACCCATCTGGGGCCGACGGTGCTGGCGCTGGAAGGGGTGCCGATCCCCTCGGATTTCGATCGCAAGCCTCTGCTTCCGAAGAAGCGCTGAAGGAAGCGCGCGGCACCGAAATCGGAGGCATTCCCCCGACCCATTCCCTGGGGGAAGCCGAAGGGTTCCGGGCGCGAGGGCGAAGGAGTTCCCCGCCGGAAAAAAATCGATTTTTCTTGACCGATGGCTTTTCCTCGCATAGACCGAAGAGGAAGCCTTC
>CAYVRL010000293.1:0-3632 GCA_964454065.1 uncultured Planctomycetales bacterium
CGGGTGTTCATCTCCATGAAGTAGTAGTTCCCGTCGGCGTCGAGGAGAAACTCGCCGAGTGGTTCCCGGCCGAGCGAATCCTCGGGGACCTCGACTCGGGCTTCCTCCAGGGGTTCCTCGCGGCGGCCGTCCACGACTCGAGTCAACACCCGGGGGCGGCCGACCAGGAATTCGTAACCCTCCCGGCGCATGTTCTCGATCAGGATCCCGAGGTGCAGGACTCCCCGGCCCGCCACCCGCGAGCCGCTGGATTCTCCCGGGGCGACGCGGAGCGCCGGGTCGATCATCGCCGCCCGGTCGAGGCGTTCCTGCACCTGCCGGGAGGTCACGAAACGTCCTTCGCGACCCGCCAGGGGGCCGTCGTTGACCAGGAACTCCATCTCGATGGTCGGTTCCTCGACATGGATCGGGGGGAGCGGTTCCACCGCGCCCGGAGCGCACAGGGTGTCGCCGAGACCCAGGCCCTCGAAACCCGCCAGGGCCGCGATGTCACCGGCGCGGACTTCCTCGCAGGCTTCGCGGTTCATGCCCTGGAAGCGATAGAGTTCCTTGATCCGGCCTCGGGCGCGGCGCCCGTCGTTCTGTACCCAGGCCACGTCGGCCCCTCGGCGAAGACGGCCGCGCACCACCCGACCGATGCCGATGCGGCCCACGTAGTCGTCCCAGTCCAGGGTGCTGACCTGGAAACGGAGAGGGCCCTCGGGATCGAGGTCCGCGGCGGGGAAGGTGCCGAGGATCGCGTCCAGGAGGGGGGCCATGTCCCCGCTGCGCACCGCGGGGTCGGGGGAGGACCAGCCGTCACGGGCCGAGGCGTAGATCACCGGGAAGTCCAGGGCCAGATCCTCCGGGGCACCGAGTTCCACGAAGAGGTCGAAGAGTTCCCCGATGACTTCCTCCGGGCGGGCGTCCGGGCGGTCCATCTTGTTGAGGACCACCAGCGGTCGCAGGCCGTTCTCGAAGGCCTTGCCGAGGACGAAACGGGTTTGGGGCATCGGGCCCTCGAAGGCGTCCACCACCAGCAGCACGCCATCCGCCATCGACAACACCCGTTCCACCTGGCCGCCGAAGTCGGCGTGTCCGGGGGTGTCGATCAAGTTGACGTGAGTGCCTCTCCATTCCACGGCGGCATTCTTGGCGAGGATCGTGATCCCACGCTCCCGCTCCAGCGCGTTCCGATCCATCAGGCGGTCGCCGCCCACTTGAGCGCGACCGAGGGCGCCCGCCTGGCGGAAGAGCCCGTCCACCAGGCTGGTCTTGCCATGGTCGACGTGCGCGATCAAGGCGACGTTGCGGATGTCCATTCTCAGTTACCGACCGTGGTCCCGAAGAGCATGCTCGCGAAGGTGGAGATCGGTTGGGCTTCGCGGGCGTCTTCGAGCTGGGCGTTCAGGGTGCGCAGGGCTTGGACGATCTGCTGATAGGCGTCGTCGTCGGCGAGCAGGCGACCCAGGGTACCTTCGCCCTGGTTCAGGCGCGCGCTGACCGCGGCGAGGTTGGCCATGAAGTCCGAGGCGTCCTGGGCCAGCTTCTCGTCTCCGAGCAACTTGCCAACCAGTCCGCGCCCTTCCTGGGCGTCCTTGAGCATGGCCGCGATCCGATCCGAGGCGTCGCGCAGGTTGACCACCGAAGTGGAGACGTCCTCGCGCAAGGACTCGTCGGTGAGCAGCGCGCCGATGGTGCCGCGACCCGCGGCGAGGTCCTCGGCGATGCGCCGCAGGTCGATCATCGCCGCGCCGCCGTCGCCGATCAGGTTCACGACTCGGTCGCGGACCACCTCGTCCTGGATCAGCATGCCCAGGGTGCCTTTTCCCGCCCGGATGTCCTCGGCCAGGGCTTGCGCTTGGTCGAAGACCTTCTGGAGGTCTTCCTTCATGCTCGGGTCGCTCAAGAGCGCCCCGAGCACGCCCTTCCCGGCGGCGAGGTCATCGCTGGCCTTGCGCAGGTTGCTGACCATCGCCCGCACGTCCTGGCGATTCTCCTCCAGGAAATCGCCGAGGAGGGCCAGGGCCGAGGGACCGGAAGTCCCCGTCAACACCTGTCCGGGTTCGAGCGGCCGGGCACCGAAGGGGCCGGGGTCGATCTCGATGACGCGTCCCCCGAGCATGGTGAACTCGGAGATCATGATCCGGTAACCCTCGCGCAGGGTGACGGGCTCGTCGAACTCCATCTCGACTCGGATCCGCCTTTCCGCTTCGGCTCCGTCCTCGAAGTGCACCGCCTTGACCTTGCCCGCCTGATGGCCACTGACCAGGATCGCGTCCCCTTGCTTGAGCCCATTGGCATTCGGGAACCAGGCGTCGTAGTAGGTCCTCTGGCCGAAGGAGAAGCCGGTCAGCACCACGGTGTAGTAGAGGAGGGCGAGGATCGTCCCGAAGAAGACCAGGCCGAGCAAGAAGTCGCGGAAGCGGGTGGAGGAATCCATGGATCAGGTGTGGCGGACGCCGAGGAAGGAACGCACGCGGGGGAGCTCGGAGGCCAGGACCTCGGAGGGTGGGCCTTCGATCAGGAAGCGGCCCTGGTCGAAGATGGCCAGGGAATCGGCCACGATCTCGGCGCACTCGGAACTGTGGGTGACGATCACGGAAGTCATTCCCGCTTCGTACTGGAGACGGCGGATCAATTCGCTGATCGCCAGGGACATGCCCGGGTCCAAGCCGGCTTCGGGTTCGTCGTAGAGGATCACGCGAGGTTCGGTGACCAGGGCGCGGGCCAGCCCCACTCTCTTTTGCATGCCTCCCGAGATCTGGGAGGGGAACTTGCCCTCGGCGTTCTCGAGTTGCACCATGCGCAGGACGCGCTGCACGCGCTCCGCGATTTCCTCTTCCTCCATGTCGGTCGTTTCCCGTAGCGGAAGCGCGATGTTGTCGCGGACCGAGAGCCAGTTGATCAGGGCTCCCGACTGGAAGAGATAGCCCATGTCGCGGCGCAGCTCGCGAAGTTCCTCGCGGGAGAGTTCCGGTACCGAGCGGCCGTCCACCAGGACTTGTCCCGCGTCGGGCTTCAGCAGCCCGATGATGTGTTTGAGCAAGACGCTCTTGCCGGCTCCGGAGGGTCCCATCACCGCCAGGGAGCGTCCGCGCTCCACGTGCAAGTTCAGACCGTCCAGGACCTGCTGGTCGCCGAATGCCTTGCGGACTTCACGGAGTTCGATCATTCGATCAGGAGACGGCTCAAGAAGAAGTTCAGGACGATGATCAGGATGATCGAGGCGCGTACCGCGGAACGGGTGGTGCGGGCGACCCCGCTGGCGCCGCGGGAGGCTTGCATTCCGCTCGCACAACCCACCACCGCGATCACGAAGCCGAAGATCGCGGCCTTGGCGAGGCCCGAGTAGAGGTCGCGAGGGACCGGGATCACGCCTCCGAGTTCGCGCAGGGAATCGTTCACGTTGTGCAAATAGGCGGGGAAATCCAGATGGAGCTGGGTGACCGCGATCACCCCCCCGCCCAGCACCCCGATCGCGTCCGCGACGGCGGTGAGCAAGGGCGCCATCAAGGTCAGGGCGATGACCCGGGGTAGGACCAGAGAGCTCACCGGAACCACCGAGAGCACCGGCAAGGCGGCCAGTTCGTCCTGGACCTGCATGGGGCCACATTCCGCCGCCCCCGCCGTGGCCCCCCCCCCCCCCCCAA
>CAYVRL010000294.1:0-3630 GCA_964454065.1 uncultured Planctomycetales bacterium
AACTGACCCGAATCCCGGATCCATTGACCGGGGTGGGCGGTCCCGAGATCGAGAAGGCAAGGGGGATCGTTTCCAGGTTCATTGGAAAACGTACCGGAAGAACGTGACTCGTGAGGCGCTCGCTCCCAGGCGACGTGTCGGCCTCCCGGACCATGGCAAGCCTCGCAACCAACTCCCATTTCTTGCCAGGTGCTTGCATAATGGTCGGTCGAGACTCGATATCCCTTGTCGTAGCCCGTGGTGTGGCACTCTGCGCACATGAAGTTCCAGTTCTGCTGTGGGCCCGTCCAGAACAAGGGGTCATGGGGTGCCAGCTCCTTCCCGTAGAGCCGAAACCACCGCTGTCCACCTGCGGATCCTGGGCGGGTGTCCCAGCACCAGGGAAGCACTTGGACCCGTCCGCCGGGGAAGCGTACGAGTCCTTGCTGCAAGGGGCGAACGCCTAGTACCGCGACGAGGGGAAAAAGACGTTCTTGGCCGCTTTCGTCCTTTTCGCGAACGGCATAGCCGCCATCCTCCGTACGTAGGAAAGGAGGGGAGGAAAACCGGCCCCGCACGTGAGTCGAATCCGCTGGGGCCATCGCCAAGCGGTGATCGGAATCCCACCAGGCCTCCCACTCGGAAGGGTGACAATCCCGGCAAGACGCGCTTCCAGCATAGGTAGTCGGCTGGATGATCGGATTCGGGGAATGATCACAACCGGCCAAGGCCAGCAAGAGTGCGATCGCGAGGACACTGGGCGGCTGGAGAGCGTTACGATCGCTGAGACCAGGCCGCGTGGCACGGTCTGGAAGTGGACGGACACACGGACGGCGGAGCTGGGGGAGAAGATCGTCCACTTGGTGGTACATGCCTCACCCCTGGTCGGTGTCGAGCCGAGCTGCCTGGGATGGGTATCTCCGAGAGTACCCCCGAGCGTGCGGACCAGGAAACGGCCCTTCCGTTTTCTGCCAGGGCGTGTTCGGAGAGGAATGCGAAGCGCCTGCTTCCGCTGACCACCCTCGTGGTGTCGTCGAGACATGGGGAGCGGAATGGTCCGGTACCTGGATCGCCAGGGCAGGCCTCTCGCCGGGTCGAAGCCAGCGTGGATCCCGGGTCCGGGAAGTTGCCGAGTCTCGGCGGAACGAAGCGGCATCCCAAATCCAATCCAAACGCTTGGCATCCTCCTGCCGTTCCCGGTCGTCCAGAGGGTTTGGATGTTTCACTTTCTCCAGGAACGGGATCGTGGCTACGTTCTTTTCCGGTTCCGACAAGGAGAGAATGGATTTCCGTTGGCGGAATATTATTTCCAAGCCACGAGGTATGCGATCCATGCTTCCTCATTCTCTGCGGAACTTCTCTTGAGGAAAACGCCGTCGCCTTCGCCATTTTCGTCGGTACCTTCCCAATAGACATCGACCTGGGAGAAACCGGCGTCTTCGAGAATGTCGCGAAGTTCTGGGAGGTGCCACAGCCGCCAATCGTATTCGAAGGCGTTCGAGAAACGACTTCCATCCAGGAATTCGAAGCTGATGGAACAACGGATAAACCCTGAGATGGCGTCCATGGCCTCAGTCTTCCAAACATAGTAGAAGTCATCTTGTTCCCGCTCCTCACAAGTTTCCGATTGGGTGTCGGGTCCACCCTGAACATCGAGAATGAAAGCTCCGGTTTCGGAGAGGTGAGCATGGATGGTTTGGAAATATCGGAGCATCGTGGAGCGTTCCTTGAATACCCAATAGGAGAAGTTGAAGGCGGTTGCGACATCCACGACGGGAGTCTCGGCATGGAGGACGTCCTCCTGCAATTGGACCACCCGGCGGGCGTCATCCCCCAGAGCGAGGAGATGGTGTTCCCGTCCATAGGCCAGGGGCTCGGGGTCGAGGTCCAGACACCAGGCCCGGCGTCCGGGATCACTCGCCACCCAGAGCGCAGCCAGCTTGCAAGTGCCTGCGAAGTCCTCTCGGAGGGTCATGGGTTTGGTTCTCCCCTCCTCCCTGAAAAGCCGATCGATGAACTCCAAGTCCGCTTCAGGGTCATAGACGGATTCTTCGTAAAGCGCGTATTTGTCTGCGTTTGCGATGGTCCACCGCGGCGGCTTCCCGCGCTTCTTCTTGGTCCGGGGGCGTCTTCCCATGAGGCCAGACAAGCTAACAAATCGTGCCGGGGGACTTCTTCCCGTTTCCAAGACGAAGATGCCGGGGAAGAAGTGTCTGATTCCTGCGGATGAGGCGTGACGATGCCTGGCCATGGTGGTTCGAAAGGGGGAACTCCCGGCGGAGGATGCCGGAGGCGTTGCCGCTCTGCAGGAGAGCGATCCTTCGGTCGGCATCGAAGTCGATGGGTGCGGTTTCCCGCGGACTACGCATCAGGCCATAGGGGGGTCGACGGCCATGTCCGGGGCTGTGGTGGATCGCTTCGCGAGGCCCCACCCGTTTTTCAGGTTCGTGGTATTCCAGAGTGAACAACCGTGCCGGGGATCCGGTGTCAGGAAACGGGAAGAAGTCCCCCGGCACGAGGTGTCAGGGTTGTCTGGGGAGCGTGGGGGGCGTAAGATTCCGTGGCCAATGGATTCGAGCGATGGACCCAGGGACTTCATTCGCGACATCGTTGCCGCCGACCGTGGTTCCGGTCTACACCGCGAGATCGTCACCCGTTTCCCTCCGGAGCCGAATGGCTATCTCCACATTGGACATGCCAAATCGATCTGCTTGAATTTCGGGATCGCGGAGGAGTTCGGGGGGCGTTGTCATCTGCGTTTCGACGACACCAATCCGGCGAAGGAGGAGGAGGAGTACATCCGCTCCATTCAAGAGGACGTGCGTTGGCTCGGCTTCGACTGGGGCGACCACCTCTACCACGCTTCGGAATACTTCCAGCAGCTCTACGAATGGGCGGAACACCTGGTGTGCCAATCCAAGGCCTATGTGGACGAGCAGGATGCCGAGGCGATTCGCGCCGGGCGGGGCTCCCTCACCGAGCCCGGCACGCCGAGCCCCTTCCGGGACCGGCCCTGGGAAGAGAGTTTGGATCTTTTCCGGCGTATGCGCGCGGGTGAGTTTCCGGACGGCAAGATGGTCCTGCGAGCCCGGATCGACATGGCCTCCCCCAATTTGAACATGCGCGACCCGGTCCTCTACCGCATCCAGCATCGCCCGCATCCCCACGTCGGCGACCAGTGGTGTATCTACCCCATGTACGACTTCGCCCATGGGCAGTCCGATGCAATCGAGGGAGTGACCCATTCCCTTTGCACGTTGGAGTTCGAGAACCACCGTCCCCTCTACGACTGGTTCTTGGACAACCTGCCCGTCCCCTCCCGCCCCCGACAGATCGAATTCGCTCGGCTGAATCTCAACTACACGGTGCTGAGCAAACGCATGCTCCACCGTTTGGTCACGGAAGGTTTCGTTTCTGGTTGGGACGACCCCCGCATGCCCACCCTTTCCGGTCTACGGCGTCGCGGCTATACGCCTCGTTCGATCCGGAATTTCTGCGCGAGGATCGGGATCACCAAGATCGAAGGAACGGTGGACATGGCCCTTCTGGAGCACGCCATCCGAGAAGATTTGAATGCCCACGCACCACGGCGCATGGCGGTACTCGATCCCTTGAAAGTGGTGATCCAGAACTTCCCCCCGGGGCGGGAAG
>CAYVRL010000295.1:0-3615 GCA_964454065.1 uncultured Planctomycetales bacterium
CGGAGCTCTTCCGCCACATCGGCCCCGACACCGACGTGCCCGCCGGTGACATCGGCGTGGGCGGCCGCGAGATCGGCTACCTCTTCGGCCAGTACAAACGACTGCGCAACGAGTTCACCGGCGTGCTGACCGGCAAGGGCCTGAACTGGGGCGGCAGCTTGATCCGTCCCGAAGCCACGGGATACGGCTCGGTGTACTTCGCTTCCGAGATGCTCGCCACTCGCGACGACGACCTCGAAGGCAAGACCTGCCTGGTCTCCGGCTCCGGTAACGTGGCCCAATACACCTGCGAGAAGCTCCTGCAGCTCGGGGCCAAACCCGTGACTCTCTCCGATTCGGGCGGTTTCATCCACGATCCTGACGGCATCGACGCCGAGAAACTGGCTTGGGTGATGGACTTGAAGAACCACCGCCGCGGGCGGATCAAGGAGTACGCCGAGAAGTTCCCCGGCGCCAGCTTCACCGCCGCCGATCCGGCCAAGGATCACAACCCGCTGTGGAGCATCCCGGCGGACTGCGCCTTCCCCTCCGCGACTCAGAACGAGATCAACGAGGAGGACGCCGCCCATCTGCTGGCCAACGGCGTGAAGCTGATCTCCGAGGGCGCCAACATGCCGACCACCCTCGAGGGCACTCAGCTCTTCCTGCAGAACGACATCCTCTTCGGCCCGGCCAAGGCGGCCAACGCCGGCGGGGTGGCGGTTTCCGGTCTGGAGATGAGCCAGAACAGCATGCGCCTCTCCTGGACTCGGGAAGAAGTCGATGAGCGCCTGAAGGGCATCATGCGTTCGATCCACGCCAACTGCGCCGAAGCCGCGGCCACCTACAGCCGGGCTGGCAACTACGTGGACGGCGCCAACATCGCCGGCTTCTTGAAGGTCGCCAACTCGATGCTCGACCAGGGTCTGGTCTGAGTCCGAAGCCCTTCGCGGGCGATTCCGGGCCGACACTCCGCGGGGTGTCGGCCCGCTCCTTTCGGGGGTCTCGGCGAAGCGCCATACTGGCACCGTGGACGACAAGAAAGGCCACCACCCGCGAGCGGTCCGGGTCCGGTCCGGCATCCAGAGCTTCGAGATGCTCATGCCCTTCCGGATCCGGGAGATCCTCCTCGTTTCCAGCCTCTACGACGCCTTCATCCTGCAGGCGGAAGGACAGAGTCTGGAGCCGCTGCTGAGCGACTATACGGAGTTGAACCTCCGTTACGCCCCGCGGGTCAAGCGGGTCTCCACCGGGGCGGAGGCCGTGGACATCCTCTCGGGACACGACCGTTACGACATGGTCATCCTGACCCCGCAGATCCCCGATTTCGACCCCGAGGCGCTGGCAACCGAGGTCAAGGAGCAGTTCGGGCAGCTCCCGGTGGTGCTCCTCGCCTACGACATCGCCCAGGTGCAGGATCTCCAGAAGCTGGGGGAGCGCAGCCCCTTCGACCACATGATCCTGTGGAACGGGGACAGCCGAATCCTCCTGGGGGTCACCAAACTGATCGAGGACCGGGTCAACATGCTGCACGACGCGGTCCGGGTCGGGGTGCGCGCGGTACTCCTGGTCGAGGACTCCTTGAATTTCCTGTCCTCCTATCTCCCCCTGCTCTACACCGAAATCCTCCTGCAGTCCCAACGGGTGATTTCGGAGAGCGCCAACCTCTCCCACAAACTCCTCCGTCTGCGTGCGCGCCCGAAGATCCTCCTCGCGCGGAGCAAGGAGGAAGCCAAGCGGATCTTCGAGGAACACCGGGAGCATCTCCTGGGCGTGATCTCGGACATTCGACTCCCCGTCCGGCGCGGCGAGGATCCGGATCCGCGGGCCGGTTTCGAGTTCATCCGCCAAGTGCGGATCGAGGATCCCTTGCTCCCGGTCCTGGTGCAGTCCTCGAACCCCGCCAACGCCAAGGAGGCGGACCGACTCGGAGCCGCCTTCGTGGACAAGAACTCGCCGCGGCTACACCACGACATCCGCGCTTTCATGGTCGAGAACTTCGGCTTCGGACCCTTCATCTTCCGGCTGAAGGATCGCACGCCGGTGGCCGAGGCCGCCAATCTGCGCGAGTTGGAAGAGGCCATGCACCATGTGCCGGCCGAGTCCCTGGTCTACCACTCCACCAACAACAGCTTCTCCACCTGGTTGCGAGCCCGCACGGAGTTCGCACTCGCCAGTCAGTTGGCTCCGCAGACCATCGACGACTTCGACGGAGTCGAGGACTTGCGGAGTTTCCTCCTCGACTCGATCCACGAGGCTCGTCGCGAGTTGCAGCGCGGAACGGTGGCGGATTATGACCGCGAAACCTTCGACCGCACGCACACTTTCTCCAGGATCGGCCAGGGGTCGATGGGCGGCAAGGGCCGCGGGCTGGCCTTCATCAACTATCTGCTCCAGTACCAGTCCCAGATCTCCTTCGAGGGAGTGGAAGTCCTGGTGCCGCCGGCCGTGGTGATCACCACCGAGATCTTCGACCGTTTCATGGCGGAGAACGATCTCTACGGTTTCGCCCTCGGCGAGATCGAAGACGACGCGCAGCTCCGGCGCCGCTTCCTGCGCGCCGACCTGCCCAAGAGTCTGATCGAGGATCTCCGAGCGCTGGTCCATTTCTTCCACGGGCCGGTAGCGATTCGTTCCTCCAGCCTGCTGGAGGACTCGCACTTGCAGGCTTTCGCTGGGGTCTACGAGACCCACATGCTGCCCAACTGCAACGGCGACGATGAATTCCGGCTCCGGGACCTGGGACGAGCGATCAAACTGGTCTACGCCTCCACCTATTCCCGCAAGGCGAAGTCCTTCATCCGCGCTACGCCTTTCCTGCTGGAGGAGGAAAAGATGGCGGTGATCCTGCAGCCGGTTTTCGGGCGCCGTCATGGACAGCTCTTCTATCCCACTTTCTCCGGGGTGGCGCGCAGCCACAATTATTACCCGCACGGGCCGGTGAAGCCCGAGGATGGCGTCTGTTCGATCGCCCTGGGCTTGGGCCAATTGGTGGTCGAAGGCGAGGGGGGATTGCGCTTTTGCCCCCGCTACCCGCGGAATCTCCCCCATTTCAGCACCCCGCAAGACGTTCTCGAGAATGCCCAGCGCTTCTTCTACGCCCTGGAAATGGATTCGAACACAACGCAGGCGGAGTTCGCGCCCCTCGAAGAGCCGAAGAAATTCGATATCCGAAGGGCTCAGGAGGACGGGGTCCTTTCCTTGGTGGGATCGGTCTACTCCCCCGAGAACGACGCGATCTACGAAGGCACCGGGCGACCGGGAATCCCGTTGGTCACTTTCGCGAGCATCCTCAAGTACGACACCTTCCCCCTCGCCAATGTGGTGGATTTGCTCCTGAAGCTGGGGAGTTGGGGGCTGGGTTCACCGGTGGAGATCGAATTCGCGGTGGACCTGGAGTCCTTGTCCGGCGGCCCACAGCGCCTCGCTTTCCTTCAGATGCGGCCCATGGTGGTCTCCGAGGACTGGGTGGAGATCGACATCGAGCAAGTGTCGGCGGAGGGAGTGCTTTGCGAGAGCGACCGGGCGCTCGGCAATGGGCGAAACGAGAGGATCCGGGACATCGTGTTCGTGGACCCCGAGGATTTCGATCGGCTCGCCAGTCAGGGGACCCATGCGGAAATCCGCCGACTCAAC
>CAYVRL010000296.1:0-3595 GCA_964454065.1 uncultured Planctomycetales bacterium
GGGAAGGAGGGGGGCCGTTTCGGCTCAGGAAGGTCCACCGAAGGGGGCCAGTTTCCGGAACCAGCGCGCCCCCTCCGGCCCATCCTCCAACACCACCCCTGCGTCCGCGAGCTGATCCCGAATCGCATCGGCACGGCTGAAGTCCCTGGCCTCGCGCGCTTCGGCCCGCTCCTGGATCAAGGCCTCGATCTCGGAATCGCTCAATCCTCCATCTTCGCTCCGCTCCTCGGGGAAAAAGATACCGAAGACCGCATCCACCTCATTCTCGAGAAAGTCGAGTGCGGCGGCGGCCGCGGCAGGCGAGAGACCATCCTTGAGGAAACGGCTGCGCAGCTCGAACACCCCGGCAAGAGCGGCGGAAGCATTGAGATCCTCGGCAAGCGCTTGCTGAAAGACCTTCCGCGCCTCTTCCACGGCTGACACGACGGCGGGTTGCGCATCGCCTGCAACTGCTGAAAGCCGCGCACGAAGCTCGACCAGGGATCGGCGCGCCTCAGCCGCACCGCGCAAGGCCTCCCAGGTGAAGTTCAGTGATCCCCGATAATGGGAACGGAGCACGAAGAAACGAAAATCCAAGGGTGTGAAGCCTTGCGCTGCCAAGTCATCCAGGCTGTAGACATTGCCCAGGGATTTGGACATCTTCCCCCCGTCCACCTGAAGAAAACGGGTGTGCATCCACAGGTTGACGAAGGTTTCCCCCGTGGCACTTTCGCTCTGGGCGATTTCGCATTCATGGTGGGGAAAGACATTGTCCTCACCACCGGTATGGATGTCGAAATGAGCTCCCAGATAGTGCTGGGACATCGCCGAGCACTCGATGTGCCAACCGGGGAATCCGTGCCTGCCGAGCGAAGTGTCCCACTGCATCAAATGATGAGGGTCCGTTTTCCAGAGCGCGAAGTCGGCGGGGTGGCGCTTCTCTTCATTGATCGCGATCCTGGCCCCGGCTTCCAGCCCCTCCACGCGATTCCCGGACAGTTTCCCATAAGCAGGAAAGGATTGGACATCGAAGTACACATTGTCCCCGACCCGATAGGCATGGCCCCGAGCAAGCAGTTCCTCGACCATGGCCACCATTTGGGGGATGTGATCCGTGGCTCGCGGGTAGTGATGCGCAGGGAGGATCCGCAACGTATCCAGGTCGGCGAAGAACTGGGCCGAGACTCTCTCCACGATCTGCCAGGGATCGAGGGACTCCCGCCTCGCCTGGACCTCGAGCTTGTCCTCCCCCTGGTCGGCGTCGTCCGTGAGATGACCGACATCGGTGAGATTCATCACCTGGAGCACTTCGAAACCGCGCAGCTCCAGGAAACGCCGCAGCAGGTCGGCGAAGAGGAACGCTCGGTAATTGCCGATATGGGGCCGCTGATACACCGTGGGCCCACAGTGGTACATTCCAACCCGGCCCTCCACGATGGGGTGGAAGACCTCGACTTGGTGACTCATCGTGTTGTAGAAGCGCAGCTCCACGGTCGGGGATTCTATCCTGCCGCGGTTCCATGAGCGCCATCCCCCGCCTCCCCCGCCTGCGGCGCTTCGAATTGCTCGAAGTCCTGGGTAGCGGTGCCACGGGAACGGTCTACCGGGCCCGCTGCCGGATCGCCCTGGCCGGGCTGCGCCCCGGTGCGGAAGTCGCGGTCAAGATCCTCCACCCTCATCTGATCGCGGACCGCGCCGCTCGGGAAGCCTTTCTGCGCGAAGCCCGCGCGGGAATGCGGGTCCGGCATCCGAACTTGCTTCGAATCCACGCAGTCGAAGAGGTGCAACGTCCCGAGGGCCGCCTGCTCTACCTGGTCCTCGACTTGCTCGGGGGTCGCACCTTGAGGGACTGGCTGGAGCATGACGGCGTGGCCGGAGAACCCACCACCCGTACCCTGGGGCGACAGATCGCCGCCGCCCTCGCCGCCCTCCACGAAGCGGGCCTCCTGCACCTGGATATCAAGCCGGAGAATGTGCTCTGGGACGAAGACCGGGCGGTTCTCATGGACCTCGGTTTCGCCCGCGGTCCCGGCGGCGGCCATGGGGGCTTCACGGGTACACCCGCCTACGCCGCCCCGGAACTGCTGCGCGGTGGTCGGGCCACTCCTGCGGCCGACCTCTTCGCTCTCGGAGTCACTCTCTACGAAGCCATCACGGGGGTCCGACCCTTCGGCGACGAGAAACGATTGGGCCTCCTCCAGGCGCGCGAACGGAGCGTGGTTCCTCCCCCCTCCGCCCTACAACCCCGCACCACCCCGTTCCTGGACGCGGTCGTCCTGGAACTCCTGGCCGAGGATCCCGAACGACGTTTCCCTTCGGCGCAGGAACTCGCCGAAGTCCTGACGAAGGGTGAGCACCACCCCTGGTGGCGGAAGATCGACCTCCCCCGACCCCATCTTCCGGCCATCCATCCGGACTCCCTCCCCTTCCTGGGCCGAGACGACGAAACGCGGCGTCTCCAGGAACGCTTCGCCGAGGTACGGAAAGAGCGAAACCCGCGGGTGTTCCTCCTGGAAGGGCAGGCCGGGGTCGGCAAGTCTCGTCTCGCCCTGGAATTCGGCGCCAGCCTGCGAAGCCTGCCCGGCGCGCCGCCCCTCCTCTATGGACGTTGCCGTCAGCTCGGGGGCCTGGGCCGGGGCTCGGCCCTGCGCGCCCTTCGCAACGCCTTGACCCGCTCCCTGGGGCTGGTCCCCGGAGAACTCCCCCATGTCGGCACCGAACGCCGCCTGCGCGGAAGCCTCGACCATGAATCGGCCGAGACCCTGCTTGGAATCCTGCGCGGAAGGCCCTTCCCCGGACCCAAACGGCGCCGGGCCTTCCGGGCCTGGCTCCGTCGTCTGGGCCAGGAGGGTCCCTTCGTCCTCTTCCTGGACGACCTCCAGCACGCAGGAGGCCAGATTTGGGACTTCCTGCGCGAGCTGATCCAGGATCGGGATCCTGCCCCTGGAGCCGACCCTTTCCCGGCTCTGTTCCTCCTGGGGTACCGGGAACCCCTTTCCCCCGGGGCTTTCGCGGCACGGCAACGCTTGCTCCAGCTTCCCGCGACGGAACGACTCGGCCTCGCCCCCCTCTCCAACGAGGCGTTGCGCAGCATCCTCGAGCGGGTGTTCGCCCCCAATGGGTTACCCGAGGACCTGGCCGCGGATCTGATCCAAGCCAGCCGCGGCTTCCCCGGGGTATTGGATCTCCAGCTCCGCTTGTTGCGGCAACGCAACCAGGTGGAAGGCCGCCGCGGGCAGCTGCGCATCCGCGACCCCGAACGTTGCCGCCTCCCCGTGGTTCGGAGTCAGCGGGAGCTCCTCGCCACGGTGCTGCGCGGCATGCCCAAGGAGCTGCGGAACCTGCTCCAGTGGGCAGCCATGCTCCAACCGCCTCTCTCCGTGCGCATGCTGGCCCAGTTGCGTGGAGTCTCGGAGGTGCGCGTGGTCCGTGGCCTCGGGGAGGCCCGGCAGCGCGGCTGGCTGAAGATCACCCAGGGGCGATACCGCTTCAACCTACCCAGCCATCGGGTGGCCGCCTACGAATCCCTGGGCCCCAAGGAGCGGCGACGGCGACACCGGGAGATCTACTCCCTCCTGAAAGCGGCGGAGCTGACCCTGCCGGATCGGGAGGCCAG
>CAYVRL010000297.1:0-3578 GCA_964454065.1 uncultured Planctomycetales bacterium
TTCTTCCGATCTCCACTACGAAAGGGATCCAATCACGGGGCGGGTTCTCCGAGTCCGTGCCGCGTAGCAGAGCCGCGAAGGAGCGCCCGGGAATCCCTGCGGCGGACAATCCCGCAAGGTCGAGCAGAGTGGCCGGGAGATCGAGTTGGCTGTCGGACCGAGCCGCCCCCACGCGCCGCCCGGCGGGCAAGCCGGGTCCCGCCACGACCAGAGGAACGTCCACCAGTTCGCGGTGCAGGGTCGTGGTGTGGCCGATCCGCCCCCGCTCCGCCAGCTCTTCGCCATGATCGGCGGTCAGGACCAGCAAGCTGTGTCGCTCCTCGCCCCGGGCGCGCAGAGCGGCGAAGACCCGTCCGCAAGCTCGGTCCACCGCACGCACTTCCTCCTCGTAGAGAGCGCGAAGTTGCCGCCGATCCGCGGCACCTGCCTCGGCCTGATGGGCCCGGTAGTCCTCGCTGCCGAGTCCACCCACGACCCAACCACGATAATTCGGATCGGTGAAAGCGAACTCCGGGTGGTGCTCGTAGGAAATGTGCGGGTCGAAGAAGTGCAAGACCAGGAACCAGGGGCGTTCCGGAGGAAGGGACTTCAACCAGGAAAGGCCGCGGGATGCGACCTCCTCGGCGGTGGAACCTCGATGAGGATCGGGATGGTTCGCGGGAGCGTCGTCGTAGAAGTCGAAGCCCTGGTCCAGGCCGCTGGCGAAGCGGCGCCCGAGGAGGAAATTCCCCGTCACGCAGCCGGTCGCATAGCCAGCTTCGCGAAAGCGGTCCGCCAGACTCCGGGTGCAACGGAATCGAGAGTGATTCCCGACCATGCGCATCAGGTCGTGATCGGCGGGAGGCAGACCGCTGAAGAGGGTGGCCATCGAGGGCAGGGTCCAGGGGCTGACCGCGTGGAAACCCTCGTGGACCACACCGGAAGCCGCCAGCGCATCGATCCGCGGCGATGCCGGGTATTCGTCCTCCCCATAGCAGCCCAAGGCATCCCGACGCAGGGTATCGACCACCACCAGCAGGACGTTGGGGTGGCGCGACTCCGGTGCGGAGGGGGCGCAGGCGGCGGCGAGCGCGAGCGGTCCGCAAAGACCGAGGGCGAAGAGGAAGGAGCGCCGGAAACGGCTTGCGGCGTGCTTCTCTCCGCCCATCAGCCTCCAATCGGATCCCATCCCAGCGGCTCGAAAGCGGCGGTGAAATGGCGCAAGGCCGGAGGTTCGTCCACGATCCGCATGCCACCGAGGCGTTCCCGCCGCTGGAAGACGTAACCGACCGCCTCGATCACGTAATCCATGTGGGACTGCGTGTAGACCCGCCGCGGAATCGCGAGCCGCACCAGATCCATCGGTCCCGGGGATTGACGGCCATCGGGAAGAGTATGCCCGAACATCACGGTACCGATCTCCACCGAACGGATCCCTGCTTCCAGGAAGAGTGCGATGCTCAAGGTTTGGCCGGGGAGTTCCCCGGGAGGAACGTGGGGCAAGAAACCACGCGCGTCCAGGTAGACCGCATGGCCACCGGGGGGCCGCAGGAGGGGTACTCCGAGGGCATCGATGTGCTCCCAGACGTAGGCAGTGGAGCGAATCCGGTATTCGAGATAGTGTTCGTCCAGGACTTCCCGCAGGCCCACCGCCAGCGCTTCCAGATCCCGTCCCGCCAGTCCACCGTAGGTCGGGAAGCCTTCGGTGAGGATCAGCAGATTGCGGCACTCGGCGGCGAGTACGTCATCGTTCATGGCCAGGAACCCCCCGATGTTGCAGAAGGCATCCTTCTTGGAAGACATCCAGCAACCATCGGCCAGGCGGAAGATCTCCCGGGCGATCTCTCCCGCGGAACGATCGCGCTGCCCTTCCTCCCTCATCTTCACGAACCAGGCGTTCTCGGCGAAACGCGCGCAATCCAGGAAGAGCGGAACTCCGAAACGGTGACAGACTTCCCGGGTCGCACGCAGATTGGCGATCGACACCGGTTGCCCACCACCGCTGTTGTTGGTGATGGTCACCACCATGGCCGGAACCGCGCCCGGGTGCGCGGCCAGGAACGTCTCCAAGCGCTCCACGTCCACGTTGCCCTTGAACGGATGTTCGCTCTCGGGATGCAAACCCTCTTCGATCACCAGGTCCACGGCTTCGGCTCCGCTGTGCTCCACGTTGGCGCGCGTGGTGTCGAAGTGCGTGTTGGCCGGAATGAATTTTCCGGGAGCCCCGATGGTGGTGAAGAGGATGCGTTCCGCGGCCCGTCCCTGGTGCACGGGAATGATGTGCTTCATTCCCGTGAGGTCTTCGACCGCATCCCGGAACCGGTAGAAGGAGCGCGCCCCGGCATAGGATTCGTCGCCGCGCATCATGGCCGCCCACTGCTCCTGACTCATCGCGGAAGTTCCCGAGTCGGTCATCAAGTCGATCGTGACCTCCTTGGCGGGCACCGAAAACAGGTTGTATCGGGCTGCGCGCAGGGAAACCGCGCGTTCCTCCCGGGTCGGCAAGGGCAAGGGCTCGACGACCTTGACCCGGAAGGGTTCGATGATGGTGTGGGCGCTGAACAAAGCCGAACTCCTTGGACGGAGGTTTCCGCCTCTTCGGGGCCGTATGCTAACCTCTTGCCATGAAAAGCCCTACGGGTCGAAACGAGCACGTGGAGTCCGCCCTCCTGCTGCTCGCGCGCGATCCCCGTGGGTTGGCGGACGCTCTCTCCCTCTTGTGCACGCGGGCGGAACTCCAAAGCCACGCCCGTTCCCTCGGTCGGCGGCGCAAGGGCCGTCCGGATCCGGCCCTGGTCGTCGTCGAGGGCTTGATCGCCGATCCCCGTTTCCGCCGCAGCTTCGCCACCCGCCTCGTGGAGCTCTTGCCCGAGCTTCCCGAGTCCCTGGACCGCAGTCTCTTCGAGAGGGAGGACCTCGTCCCCTTCCTGCGGCCGGAGCTCCTCCTGGGCGCCTTGCGTGAGGACCTTCGTGGAGCGGAGCCCGAGGATTGGGAACGCGCAGGTGCCCGCCTTCGAGCCTGGAGTCCGATCCTGCCGCAGCCGCGGGACGAACCGGCCCTCACTGCTGGCGACTCCCCCCCGGAGCCCCTCCCGGAAGCGGAGGGTCCCCTCCCCTTGCCTCCGACCGACCCGGCACGGATCGCTCGTTTCCGAGCCGAGAAGGAACGGCTCCAGGAGCAGCTCCAAGAGCTTCGCAAGGAACGGGCGCGACTGGAGCAGGCTCTCGCCACCGAGCGGCAGCGGCGCGCCGAACTCCGCGAGGAACTCGCCGAATCCCGGGACCAGGCCCAGGCCAGCGCCCGTCGGGCCACGGAGCTGAAAAGACTCCTGCAAGGCGCGAACTCCGCGAGCGAGCGGGAACGGGGGCTGGCCAGGGAACTCGAAGAAGCCCAACACGCGTTGCGAATCGCGGAACAGCGCAACGAGATCCTGGCCATGGAACGGGACGACTTGCGCGGGGTCCTGGAGGACTACGATCGTTTCCTGGACTTCGAGGAGGAGGACGTTCCCGCCTTCCGGGACCGACCTCTCCCGCGCGAGGAGCAGGATCTCGCAGCCCTGTTGGAAGAAGCCCGACGAGCGGGTCGAGCCATCCCC
>CAYVRL010000298.1:0-3559 GCA_964454065.1 uncultured Planctomycetales bacterium
CAGGTAAGTCATGGCAATCTGCGTGATATTGGTGATTTTTATGATGAGTTGCGTCACCAGAAGGAAGAATTGCTGCAACGTGAATTTGATGTCGCCCTGCCGGAAGGTAAAATATTACATGTGCTCGCGCGTGGTGCTCGTCTGAGTGCCAGTGGTACAAAATTTTCAGGTTACCTGCTGGTCATTGATGATATCTCAGACCTGGCGGAAGCTGAACGCGCCAAGGCATGGGCCGAAGTGGCGCAGCGCCTGGCTCATGAAATCAAGAACCCGTTAACACCCATCAAGTTGTCTACTGAACGCTTGCAACGGCGCTTCCGAACACAGGTTGACAATACGGAGGTATTTGATGTCTGTACCAAAGCGATCATCGATCAGGTCGAGCGCCTGCAGCGTTTGATTGCCGACTTTTCCACTCTGGCGCGCATGCCCCAGCCCAAAATCCGGGAAATTCTGGTCAATACGCTATTGCAGGATATGAATGAGCTGTTTCATAGCTATCAACGTGTCCGTGTCAAAATGGAGGATGGTCAAAGCGACAGCATATGCCAGTGTGACCCTGACCAGATACGACAGGTTCTGATCAACCTGATGGATATCCGCGCCCGCCGAGATACCCGCAATAGATCAGGACCGCGGGATCGATGATCAATTCCCGGGTGGGATCGTAAGTGCCGAGTTCGAAGGCGAAGGGAAAGCCGTCCTCGGCAGTCATGGACCCTTCGAGTCGGTACCGGACCGGAATCGCCGCCTTCCTGCCCTCGATCACTTCCCAGGCCTTGGGGGCGGCGTCCACGAAACTCGCCGCGGGGGTGACCGCGTCCAGGGCTTCGTCCCCGCGCAGGCGTAGCTCCGAGAGCCCGCGATAGCGGAGGCGGATCCGTCGCGGATCGGCGCCGGGGCGTACCCGGAAGGAATATTCGAGACTCTCCGCGGTACCGGAGTAGAGCAGATCGATACCGGGCCACAGGTCGTGGTAGACGATACGCCGATAGCCCGGAATCCGGCCGCGCCATCGTTCCTTGCGTCCCACGAAGGAGCTGAAGACGGTCGGCAGCGGATCCTCGCCCACCGGCATCACCCGCTTCGCGCCCCCTTCGAACTCCATGCGGACGATCCACCGTCCCCGTTCCCCATCCCGTCGGTCGCGCAGCGCGAGGGTCACTCCGTCGGCGCCGAAGAAGAGGCTCTGCTCCCGGCCGCGGACGAGGAACGCGATTCCAGGATCATCCACCAGGCCCTGATTGGCGAGGAAGGCGAGCGGGAGGTGGTCGAGCCGTTGGGGAGAGAACTGCGGCGAGGGCGTGGCCGTGGAGGCGACCGCGACGACTGCCGAGCAGAGACGAGCAGCCAAGGGTCCCATGTCTCCATGATAGACCGGTTTCGAGCCTACGCCGGAAACATCAGCAGGCGGGAAGCAGACCGGCGAGGCGCATTCCGCGCTCGAATTTGGAGGTGCACGCGGGCGGCCAGCCGCTCTCGGCCCGGACCGCCTGGACCAGCTCGGCGAGCGCCTCTTCCGGGCCCTTCTTCAGCTCCAGTTCCAGGAAGCAGCCCACTTCCTCGCGCTCGGCTTGGCTCCAGCGCACCAGATCGCAACTCGCCTCCACCCACAGTTCCTCGCGGTCGCTCGTCTGGTAGAGAGTACGGTCCTGTCGCAGGCTGAAGAGGCGCACCAGCGGTCGCCCCTCCAGGAGGCGAGCGACTTGGCCACCGAGTGCGCTGGGGGGGAATTCCCAGCCCTGGCGGGGATTCCATTCCAGGGTTTCCTCCCGTTCCTCGCGCCGGGCGATGCCCGCGCGCGAGGGGCGGAGGGCTTTCAAGGTGAGCAGTTGCCGGGTTCCCAGGTCACGCAGGCGCAGGGCCCAGCCGACGCGGAAGAGATGCAGGTCCTCGCTGTCGAGATAGTGGTCCTGGGCGAGGAAGCGTTCCGGTTCCGAGACCCACAGGCCGAGCCCGAGGAGCAACCCTCCTACCCCCGCGAGCGCCCCGGCGTCGGGGAGTTGGAGCTTGGCTTCGACTTCGAGCGGCGCCGCGGCTCAGTCCTCGCAGCCGCAGACCTCGGAGCGGATGAAGGCGCGGTTCATGCGGCCGATGAACTTCGCCGAGATCTCCTTCGGGCACGCCGCCTCGCATTCGAAGTGATTGCTGCAGGGGCCGAAACCTTCCGCGTCCATTCGGGCCACCATCTTGCGCACCCGTTCGCGGTGTTCGATTCGGCCCTGGGGCATCAGCGCGAGGTGGCCGATCTTGGCGGAGACGAAGAGCATCGCGGAGCCGTTCGGGCAGCTCGCCACGCATGCCCCGCAACCGATGCAGGCGGCGGCATCGAAGGCGTCGTCGGAATCCGGCTTGGGGATCGAGATGCTGTTCGCTTCGGGAGCGTTGCCGGTGTTCACCGAAACGAAGCCTCCGGCCTGGATGATCCGGTCGAAAGCGCTGCGGTCGATGACCAGATCCTTGATGACCGGGAAAGCCCGCGAGCGGAAGGGCTCGATGTAGATCGAGTCGCCGTCCTGGAAGTTCCGCATGTGGAGCTGACAGGTCGTGGTTCCGGATTCGGGACCGTGGGGAACGCCGTTGATGACCAGGGAGCAGGTGCCACAAATCCCCTCGCGGCAATCGTGGTCGAAAGCGATGGTTTCCTCGTTCTCGGCGACCAGGCCTTCGTTGACCTTGTCGAGCATCTCCAGGAAGGACATGTCCGGAGTGATGCCGCCGACCTGGAGGATCTCCATGTGCCCCGGATCCTCGGCGTTGCGTTGCCGCCAGACGTGAAGGGTGAGTTCCATGTGCGTGACCCTCTACTTGTAGCTGCGGGTGCTGAGCTCGACGTTCTCGAAGCGCAGGTCTTCCTTGGTGAGTTCGGGCTCCTCGCCCTCGCCCTTGTATTCCCAGACGGCGGCATAGGTGAAGTGCTCGTCGTCGCGTTTGGCTTCGCCTTCCTCGGTCTGGTGTTCCTCGCGGAAGTGCGCCCCGCAGGATTCTTCCCGATGGAGCGCGTCGCGGGCCAGCAACTCCGCGAACTCCAGGAAGTCGGCGACCCGGCCCGCCTTCTCCAGCTCGGCGTTGAGACCGTGGTCGTCGCCAGGAATGCGCAAGTCGGACCAGAACTCCTCGCGTAGCGCGGGGATTTCCTCGAGGGCTTCCTGAAGACCGGCGGCGTTCCGGGCCATGCCGCACTTGTGCCACATGATGTGCCCGAGCCGCTTGTGGAAGCTGTCCGCGGAACGGGAACCGCCGACCGCCATCAGCCTGCGGGTGCGCTTCACGACCGCGTCCTCGGCCTCGGCGAAGGCGGGGTGGTCGGTGTCGACTTTCCGGTCGCGGTTCCCATGCCGCGCCAGGTAGTTCCCCATGGTGTAGGGGATCACGAAGTAACCATCGGAGAGGCCCTGCATCAGCGCCGAGGCGCCCAGGCGGTTGGCGCCGTGGTCGGAGAAGTTGGCTTCCCCGGCCACGAACAAGCCGGGGATGGTGCTCTGGAGTTCGTAGTCCACCCATAGGCCGCCCATGGTGTAGTGGGATGCGGGATAGATCCGCATCGGCACTTCGTAGG
>CAYVRL010000299.1:0-3557 GCA_964454065.1 uncultured Planctomycetales bacterium
CGCTGGAGGGGGGTGTTCCAGGCCCAGGACCTCCACTGATCCGGGCCAGATTCCTCAAGTTGCCCGCAAACCACACGCGCCAAGGGCTCGGTCCCGCACCTCTCGCGCCTTCTTCCGAGCGATGCGTGCCCCTTCACGGAGGATCTCCTCCACTTCGTCGGGAGCCGCGAGGAGCTCCCTCCTACGCTCCCGGGCCTCGCCGAACCTATCATCGATCGCGCTGCTGAGAACGCTCTTCAAAGCCCCATATCCCGGGGCGTCAGGGCCACCAACCCGCACCCGATCCCTCAGTTCCTGGAGTTCGTCCTCGGGGAGGAACAAGGCCAACAAATCGAAGAGGAACAGACCCTCCGGATCCTTCGGTTCCTCGGGCGGTCGGGAATCGGTCACCAAACGATTGACCCGCTTTTTCAGTTTCTTTCCCTCTTCGAAGATCCAAATGGTGTTGCCGTAGGACTTGGACATCTTCTGCCCATCCAGCCCCGGCACCTTGCGCATGGACTCCGCCCGGGCGAGCCGCATTTCCGGACGCCGAAAGACATCGCTCCCGAAAGCATGGTTGAAGGCGGCAGCCATGTCCTGAGTCATCTCGACGTGCTGCACCTGATCCTTGCCCACGGGAACGATATCGGAGTCATAGGCCAGGATGTCAGCGGCCATCAACACCGGATAGACGAACAGCCCGACATTGGGTTTCATGCCCTTGGCAAGCTTGTCCTTATAGGAATGGGCTCGCTCCAGGAGTCCCATCCCGGTCACGGTCGCCAACAACCAAGCGATTTCGGTGACTTCCGGGACGTCCGACTGGCGGAACAAGGTCGCCCGCGAGGGATCCAAACCCAGGGCAAGATAGGTTACCGCGGTTTCGCGCACGAACTCCCGCATCTGCCCAGGATCCCGTACCGTAGTCAAGGCATGATAGTCGGCGATGAAATAAAAATGTTTCCCAGTTTCTCGTTGAAGGTCGATGTGCTGCTGGATCGCACCGAAATAATTCCCGATGTGAAGGAGGCCGCTGGGCTGAATGCCGCTTAGGAACGTTTTCATTCAACACTCCAAGCGATAGGCCCCTTGGGAATCGTGGGCACTACGGATCGAAGCCGCGAGCTCTTCGTGCCCGGCGCACCCCATCAAGGCCAAGGCAGCTTCTTTCCCCGCTTCCACGCCCGGCTGATCGAAAGGATCGATCTCCAACAGCGCGCCCGCGTAGGCAGTGGCGATCTCCAAGAAAGCGAAGTATTGACCGACGTGAAATGCATCCAGCTTGCACAACTCGATCCGGCAAAGGGGTCGCCCCGCCTCTCGTAGAGCCACTTCGGTCCCCTCCCGTTCGGCATTCATCAACTCGGCCAGGGAGCGACCTTCCAGGTGGGAGAACGCGGGCGACTCGAGGAAAGCGGCCGGTAGTTCCAGATCCCTGCCGGGCTCGCCCAACGCCACCATGGTGTAGACCTTGTCGTCCGGCCCCTCGGTATAGAGTTGGACCTGACTGTGCTGATCGGTCGGTCCCACGGCCTTGACCGGGGTCGGCCCGACATGGACTTCCGCCCCAGCCCGGTTCCACCGCTTGCCGAGCGATTCGGCCCAGAGTTGCTTGTACCAATCCGCCAGTGAGCGCAAGCGGTGTCCATAGGGGAAGTGCACATGGATCGTTCGGCCCCGCTCCATGTGAAGAACGTGAGCCAGGGCATAGGCCAGGGCCGGGTCGTCTTCCGCCACGCATTCGCGCAACCGCTGATCCACCCGAGCCGCACCCGCAAGCAGGCCCTCGGAGTCCAGTCCGGCCATTTCGGCCGTGAACAGGCCCACCGGGGAAAGCACGGAAAAACGTCCTCCCACTCCGGGAGGGACTTCCAGAGTGGTAAAGCCGAGTTCCCGACTCAAACGGCGGAAATGACCCCGTTCCGGATCCGTGGTGATTGTGAAATGCGCACGAGCCGCGGAATCCGAACCCACTGCGCGGCGCACCGCATCGTAGAAGAGCAGGAACTCCGCAGCCGTCTCGATGGTGCCGCCGCTCTTGCTGATGACATTGAAATGGCATCGCTGGATGGGAACCGCCTCGAGGAAGGCACCGAGCCAGTCCGGATCGATGCTGTCCAGCACGAAGACCCGTGGCCGCCCAGGCTGCGGTGCCCATTCCTGATAGACCGGAGCCAGAGCGGCCAGCAGCGCGGAATTGCCCAAGGCGGAACCACCGATTCCGAGGACCACCAAGGCGTCGGTCTCTCCTCCCGCCAAGACTTCCTCGGCGCGGGCGCGACAGCTCGCAAGATGCTCCTGCTGCGCAGGAAGCCCGCGCCAGCGAGGCGGATCGGCGAGGTGCGCATCCCTCGCTCCGCAGGCACGCGGTAGGGAAGAGACGAAGTCCTCCCGGGTCAGGGCGCGAGGACGGTCCGCAGCCGAGAAGAGACCGGTCAAGTCGAGGTGGAGGGCCATTGGAGGCGGGTCATCATATATCCACCGGAATCTGGCCCAGTTTCGTGGAGGTCTTCCGAGCGTAGGATTACCGGAGGAAGGTAACCCGAGAGGCTCTGGAACGTCTCCCTGTCGTGCACGATTCCCTGGCGCTGGGCCGGGGCCGGGGAAACCGTGCGATTCGACGGGTGACCTCGATGGCTCGCAGAGGCGAATCCAGGCAGGAAAAGGAGGTCGAATCCGCCAGGAGTGGGCGGAAGACCTCCACCGAACTGGGCCAGATTCCGCTAGCGGCGCCCCCCGAACACCAGCGCCCCGTAGTACAGCAGCATCGCCAGCCCCGAAATCGCCGCCGCGACATAGGTCATCGCCGCGGCCCCGAGTACCTTCCGGACCCCGGCAGCCTCTTCTCCACTCCGAACGATCCCCGTCTCCTCCAGGACCACCGCGGCCCGGCGGCTGGCGTCGAGTTCCACCGGCAGGGTGATGAGCTGGAAGAGCACCACCGCGGCGAAGAAGACCACCCCGGCCACGGCCAGGTAGGGCATCCGGAAGATCAGGCCCAGGAAGATCAAGGGAAAGCCCAGGCTGGAGCCCAAACTGGCCGTCGGGACCGCCAGGTTCCGCAGCTCCAGGGGAGCGTAGTTGCGAGCGTGCTGGATCGCGTGACCGGCCTCGTGCGCCGCCACCCCCATGGCCGCAACACTGCGTCCTGAATAGACTTCCGGAGACAACCGCAGGACCTTGACCCGCGGATCGTAATGATCCGAAAGCCGCCCGGGAACGGCTTCGATGCGCACGTCGAACACCCCCCCATGGCGTAGGACCGCTGCGGCGGCTTCCGCTCCGGAGAGTCCGGAGGAAGCCGGAACCCGGGACCAACGCCGGAATGCGGCAGTGAAAGCGGACTGCGCCCAGAAGGAGAGCAGGCTCAGAGCGAGGATGAGGATCAGGAACATGGTCTTTGCAGCTATCCTTACGTCTCCGGGACAGAATTACGGCAAGATTCCCGGTCTTCGAGCCGACTCAAGAGAGCAGCTTTCTGCCTTCCCTCGACCGTCCACGCCATGCCTGCCGCTCGCAGGGGTTCCGCCCCGATCCTCCCGATCCTCGTCGTCCTCGTCGTCTTGGCCGCGGTG
>CAYVRL010000300.1:0-3550 GCA_964454065.1 uncultured Planctomycetales bacterium
TTGGTATGCCCCATGGCCAGCGCGCCGGGGATGGCCAGGGCGCGTTCCGCGCGGCGACAGACCGCGCGGGCGACGTGGAGTCGAGCCGCCAGCTCGCATCCCCCCGGAAGGATGAAATTGGCGAGCGGTTCCAGTTCCGCTTCCCAGCCATCGATCTCCGCTTCCAGGACCGCACAACTCTCGGAGGGCCATTCGGGCAAGCGCGCGCGCGTGGCCGCCGAGACCTCGGGAGGTGTGGAGAGCCAGCTCCCGAGGACCAGCAACCGGGACTGTTCGCGACGCAGTTCCACGACCGGGGCCTCGGGGACCGCGGCGCACCAACCCAACACGGAGTTCAGTTCATCCACCTCCCCATAGGCAAGGATCCGCGCGCTCGCCTTGGAGACCCGGGGGCCGCCGTGGAGCCCGGTTTCGCCTTCGTCGCCGCTGCGGGTGTAGATCTTCATGGAAACCCTCCCGTTCAACCGCTCTGGATCCGGTCGATGGCCTCTGGTTTGCCGAAGACGACCAGCCGATCCCCGGGGCGGACCTGGTAGTTCGCTTCGGCGGGCTGGGGAGCCACCGCTTCTCCCTCGGGGGCGTAGGGGCGGACCAGGAGCACGTTCACACCGTAACGCTGGCGCACTCCCGAATCCGCCAAGGTGTGCCCGAAGAGAGTCACCGGGGCATCGACCTCCGCCATCACGAAATCGCCCACGCGATGGCGCACTCCCTGCTGGCCGGCGACCGGGAGGCTGCCCGCCAGGGTATCGGCCATCTGGTGCTTGAACAGTTCCTTGCGATAACGATCGAGTACGTCGGAAATGTGGACGGTTCCGACCAGGTGGTCACCGTCCAGCACCGGGAGTTCGTCACGGTAGCCCTGGTCCAGGCGCTGCAGGACGTGGTCGAGGGTGGTGGCGGCGCCGACCGTGGGCCAGTTGGGATTGGCCAGGTCCTCCGCCACCACCAGATCCCGAAGGACGTCGGCGTCCTGGAGGACCGGGCGCATCTCGTGCAGGGAAACCACTCCCTGGTAACGGCCCTGCTCGTCCACGACGTAGAAGTTGTTGTCGCTGCCTTCGTAGATGCGCTGCAGGAGCGGGGCGAGGCGCTCCTTCGGAGAGAGGACCTGCGGATCCTCGCGCAGGACCTCGGTGACCGGGATCTTGCGCAACAAGTTCAAGTCCTGTCCGCTCCGGACCTGGATCCCACGACGGCGCAACTTGATGGTGTAAATGGAATCCCCGGAGAGGCGGGTCGCCAACAGGGTGCCGATGATGCAAGAGATCATCAGCGGCAGGATGATCTTGTAGTCGGTGGTCAGCTCGAAGAGGATCATGATTCCGGTGATGGGCGCATGGGTCGCGGCCGCCACGACCGCGCCCATCCCCACCAGCGCATACGCACCCGGGGGGGCGGCGCCGGGGAACCAGTGCTGCACCACCGTGCCGACCGCTCCCCCGAGCATCGCGCCCAGGAACAGGGAAGGGGCGAAAATACCCCCGGAACCGCCCGATCCCAGAGTCAGACAGACCGCGATCAACTTGGCGAAGAGGAAGCCGAGCAAGAGGACGAAACCCGCGTGCCCGGTCAGCGCGGTGTTCATCGCCTCGTAGCCGACTCCCAGGACCTGCGGTGCCTTCAGCGCCAGCAGACCGACCGCGAAGCCGCCGATGGTCATCTTGATCGGTTCCCAGAGCTTGAGCCGTTCGAAGAAGATCTCGGTGACGTACAGGGTGCGGATGAAGGTGAGGGCGACCACGCCGGCGAGGAGTCCCAGGACTCCATAGGCGAGGAGTTCGGCCGGGTGATGCAGGGAATACGGGGGGATGTCGAAGGCCGGGAAATCGCCCAGGAAGTGGCGCGCGACCACCGTGGCCACCACCGAGGAGATCACGATCGGGGAGAACTGGGGCACCCCGAAGTCGCCGAGAATGATCTCGACCGCGAAGAGGGCGCCGGCGATGGGGGCGTTGAACGCGGCCGCGATTCCCGCCGCCGCGCCACAGCCCACCAGGGTGCGCATCCTTCGGGGCCCGAGGTGCAGGAACTGGCCCAGCGTGGAGCCGATCGCGGAACCGATCTGCACGATCGGACCCTCGCGCCCCACCGAGCCTCCCGAGGCGATGCACAAACTGGAGGCCAAGGCCTTGATCGCGACCACCCGGGGACGGATCCGTCCCTGGCGGACCGCCACCGCTTCCATGACTTCAGGCACCCCGTGGCCCCTGGCTTCCTCGGCCCCGTAGTGGACCAGCAAGCCGACGACGAAGCCGCCCACGGTGGGTGCGACCACGAGCCACCAACTGGGGAGGGTCTGAATCCACCCGAGGAGACTGAAGCTCTCGCTGGGGAGCTGGGGAGAGTTCCAGATCCAATCCTCGGAATAGCGGATCATCAGACGCAGACCGACCGCGCCGTAGCCGCCCACCAGCCCCACGAGGGAAGCGACGATCACCATGTACACGGTGGTCGACTGCTTCAGGTACTGATTGACCCGGTAGAAGATGCGGCTCGGGAATTCCACGGGAGGCGCGGATTCTAGACCCGCGCCTCCCTGGAATGGCGGAATGCCGACCGCGGCCTAGAGTTCGTCCGCGTGGGTCGCCAGGTACTCGGCGACTCCCTCGGTCGTGCCCTTCATGCCCTCATCGCCGTTCTTCCAGCCGGCGGGGCAGACTTCGCCGTGCTCCTCGGTGAACTGGAGGGCATCGACCATGCGCAACATCTCGTCGATGTTGCGTCCGAGGGGTAGATCGTTCACCACCTGATGGCGGACCACGCCCTCCTTGTCGACCAGGAAGGAACCCCGCAGGGCGACGGCTTCGTTCAGGAGCACGTCGTAATCACGGCTGATGTTCTTGGTCAAGTCGGAAACCAGCGGGTACTTGACCGAACCGATCCCGCCCTCGTTGATGGGAGTGTTTCGCCAGGCGAGGTGGGTGAAATGGCTGTCGATGGAGCAGCCAATCACCTGGACACCGCGTTTTTCGAACTCGGCCAGCCGGTGGTCGAAGGCGATCAACTCGCTCGGGCACACGAAAGTGAAGTCGAGCGGGTAGAAGAAGAAGACCACGTACTTGCCGCGGTAGTCCGACAGCTTGAAGTCTTCCTTGAAAGAGCCGTCGGGCATGACGGCGGTGGCGGTGAAGTCAGGGGCTTCCTTGCCGACGAGAACGCTCATGTTGATGTACTCCGTTACGCGGTTACGCAGGGGTTGGGAGGTCGACGTATGAGTCAACGGGGAAGGTCAATTAGGACCGTTCGGGACCATTTCCAGGAGAATCCTAGGCTCTTCCGGCCAGGATCGCTGCCCGTAGGACTTCTCCAGCCATCTGACCGTGCCGAGCGGCGGTCTCCAGGACTTCCCGGTGAGAGGGCCGGCTCCCCCCGATTCCGGTTGCGAAGTTGCTGAGGAGGGAAACGGCCAGGACCCGAGCCCCCGCAGCCCGGGCCGCGAGGGCTTCCGGGATGGTACTCATCCCCACCGCATCGGCCCCGAGCGCGGCCAGCATGCGAACCTCGGCCGGGGTCTCGTAGCTGGGGCCGGGGAGCCCGGCGTAGACCC
>CAYVRL010000301.1:0-3548 GCA_964454065.1 uncultured Planctomycetales bacterium
GATGGACGCCGCGTCCTTGTCGTTGATCCAGAAGGGCTCCACCCCACGGGAGAGGGTGGTCATCCGATGGTTGTCCCCGTAGGTGGAGTGAATGTGCCACTTCCCATGGGGAGTCAAGTAGTTCAGACACAAGGTCTGGGCCCCCTTCTCGCTGAAGCGCATGTCCGAGTACTCGGCGGGCAGCGGCTTGGGCTTGTAGGTGGGCAGGTGTTCGCCGAACTGAATGTACCCGGGGTGGTCGAGGTAGAAGTGTTGGCGGCCGGTCAGGGTGCGCCAGGGAACCATCTTTTCGACGTTGTAGGAGAAGGGTGAGTAGGTGCGTCCGTTTTGCATCAAGCCGGACCACATCGGCGAGTTGTGCAAGCGGTGCGGCTGGGATTGCAAATCGTTCATGGTCATCCGCACCGAGCGCTTGTCGCCCGCCAGCTCGTCGGCCAAGGGCAGGCCGATCTTCTCCTCCATGTTCTTGTAGGAACGCCAGGCCAACTCACCGTTGGTCACGGTGGCGAGGTTGAGGATCGCGTTGCACACGTCCTTGCCCTCCCGCAGCGAGGGATAGGTCTCCCCACCCCAGCGCTCGATGTGGCCGGTTGCGCGCATCTCGTCGTAGAAGTCCTCGATCGCGTAATGCGTACCGTGCGCACCCAAGCCGTTGGCGCGGGCCAAGGGGCCATAGGAGATGTAGCGTCTGTAGAGGTTCGCGTAATCGCGCTCGACGACCTTCAGATTCGGCATGGTCTTGCCGGGGATGGCCTCGCACTGGCCCTTGTCCCAGTCGAGCATCTCGGTCTGGGCGATCTCGGCGGGGGTATCGTGCAGCAAGGGAACCGCGACCACGTCCTCGACCTTGTCGGGGAAGTGGGTGGCCGCCAGTTCGCTGAAAGCTTGCGAGATCTCAGCGAAGATGTCCCAGTCCGACTTGGACTCCCAGCAGGGCGGCACCGCCGCCGAGAGGGGATGCACATAGGAGTGCATGTCGGTGGTGTTGATGTCGTCCTTCTCGTACCAGGTGGCCGCCGGCAGCACGATGTCGGAGTAGAGCGCCGAAGTGTCCATCCTGAAGTTCAGGTCCACCACCAGATCCATCTTTCCGGAAGGCGCATTCTTCAGGAACTCCACCGTCTTGACGCTGTCCTCGGCCAGGTCCTCGGCGATCTTGTTGTTGTGCGTTCCGAGGTAGTGATCCAGGAAGTACTCGTGGCCCTTGGCCGAGGACATCAGAGCATTGCCCCGCCAGATGAACCACAGGCGCGGCCAACACTCGGGACTGTCCGGCTTCTCGATCGCGAACTTCAGTGCCTTGGACTGGAGCTGTTTCACCACGTAGTCCACGATTCCCTGCGCATCGGTGGCGCCGGCAGCGCGGGCTTCCGCCGCCAAGGCAATCGGACTGCGGTCGAACTGGGGGTAGAAGGGCAGCCAGCCGTTCTTGACCGCGCGCACGTTCACATCGATGGTGTGCCCCTCCGCGATGCTCCCTTCGGGTTGGTGCTCCGGCACGGTGTGGTAATCACGGAAGCTCCGCTCGTAGCGCCACTGGTCGGTGTTCACGTAGTGCCAGCTCGGCGCGTTCTGGAGCCGCGGGGCGGGAATCCAGTCCTTGGCGAAGGCGATGTTGCCCCACGGTTCACCGGGAGCCAGCTTCTCCTGGCCGACGTAGTGGGCGAGGCCGCCACCGTTCCGCCCCACGCAACCGCAGAACATCAACGCATGGATCGCGGCCCGGTACATCAGGTTGCCGTGATACCAGTGGTTGATTCCGGCACCGATGATCACCGTGCACTTGCCGCCGGTGTGTTCCGCGGTACTGGCCCATTCGCGAGCGAACTTCACCAGGTTGCGGCGGTCGATGCCGGTGTAGCGTTCCGCCCAAGCCGGGGTGTAGGGCGCGCTTTCGTCGTCGTAGTCGGAGGGGTAGTCGCCCTCCAGACCGCGACCGACTCCGTACTGGGCCATCAACAAGTCGTAGACGGTGGTGACGGTCACCTTGCGGCCGTCGGCGGTCTCCAAGCGGCGGATGGGAACCCCCCGCAAGCGCGAACTGCCGGCGCTGAAGTCGTCGAGGCGCACCTGGACCACGCCTTCGTTGCGGCCCAGGAAACTCAGTTCGGCATCGATGTCGGAACCATCCTTGCCATCCTTCGGGAGCAGATTCCACTTGCCCTTGGCCGCGCCCCAACGGAAACCGGAGCTGCCCATCGGCATCTTGGGACGGTCGTCGCCGAGATCCCACTGGAGGAACTTCCACTCCCCGTTCTCCTCGTCGGCGTATTGGGAGAGGCGACCCGCGCGCAGCAGTTGCCCCGCCTCCCATTTTCCATCCCGTTCCTCGAGTTCGACCAAGAAGGGGGCATCGGTGAACTTCCTCGTGTAATCGAGGAAGTATTCGCTTTGCTTCTCGTGGTGGAACTCACGCAGGATGACGTGGTTCACCCCCATCCACCAGGCCCCGTCCTGGCCCGCGTTCAGCGACACCCATTCGTCGGCATACTTGGCGACCTGATTGAAGTCGGGGGCGAAAACGACCATCTTCGAGCCGTTGTGGCGCGCCTCCGCGGCGAAGTGGACGTCCGGCGTGCGAGTCATGTTGAGGTTGGACCCCATGACCGCGAGCATCTTGGCGTGGTACCAGTCCGCCGATTCGTTCACATCGGTCTGCTCGCCCCAGGTCTCGGGAGAGGCCGGAGGGAGATCGCAGTACCAGTCATAGAAAGAGAGCGCCAGCCCACCCATCAACTGAAGCATGCGCGCCCCGGATGCGTAACTGATCTGGGACATCGCCGGGATGGGAGAGAAACCGGCGATCCGATCGGGACCGTATTCCTCGATGGTATGGACCGCGGAGGCGGCGATGATCTCCTTGGCGGTATCCCAACTGACGCGCCGGAAACCGCCCTTGCCTCGAGCGCGCTGGTAGCGTTCGCGCTTGACCGGATCGCTCTGGATGGATCGCCATGCCGCCACCGGGTCCTGGTGCTGGGCGCGGGCCTCGTTCCAGAGGTCCAGCAGGGCGCCACGGAGGTAGGGATACTTGACCCGCAGCGGACTGTAGAGGTACCAGGAGTAGGAGATCCCGCGCTGGCATCCCCGCGGCTCGTAAGGGGGAATGCCCTTCTCGAGCAGCGGATAGTCGAGTGCCTGCATCTCCCAAGTCACGATCCCGTCCTTGACGAAGATCTGCCAGGAGCAGGAACCGGTGCAGTTCACTCCATGGGTGGAGCGGACGATCCGGTCGTATTGCCAGCGGTTACGGTAGAACTCCTCCCAGGAGCGCGTCCGGGGTTCGACGGAGTCCTTGATCCACGGTTTGTTGTCACTGCTCATCGCTTGGAACTCTCCACCATCGGGGAACGGGTCGCGCGGTAACGGTTCCGCCACAGGAATCCGAAGAGGGCGAGGATCGCCAGCGCGGCGGCGACCCCGGAGTAGAAGAAGGAGGCCGCGGTGGGCGCTGCGGCTTCGACCCCTTCGCCGTCCTTCTGAGCGAAGAAGGCGAGAATCGCTTGGACTTCACCGGGGTCGAGGGGATGGTCTTGGAAAATCGGGGC
>CAYVRL010000302.1:0-3532 GCA_964454065.1 uncultured Planctomycetales bacterium
GTTGCTCCAGTCCCGCCGCGAAGCGGAGGAGTACCTCGAAGTCGGAAAGGGATTCACCGGGGGCATCCGTGACTTGCGGGTGAAGCTGGTAGCGGCGTTCGGACATCCCGAAGACGCCGGTCTTCTCCGCCCACATGGCTGCCGGAAGGACGACGTCGGCGAGTTCAGTGGTACGGGTCGGGAAGATGTCCAGCACCACGATGAAAGGTTTGTTGGGCCGCGGGCGACCCATCGCCGGTCGGTACTTGTTGGCGTTGGGGAGAGTCTGGCCGGGGTTGGTGGTCAGGATGAGCATCGCCTGGATCTTGTCCTCGGCGAGGGCGTCGAACATCGCGATGGTGTGCAGACCGGGCTTGGGCTGGATGGTCCCCGGCTTGCAACCCCAAAGCTTCTCCATTTGCGCTCGATGTTCCGCCTTGGCCACGACCCGACCGTAGGGAAGCAGATGGGCCAGGGTGCCCGTGTCCCGCACTCCCCCACAGGCATTGGGTTGCCCAGTCAAGGAGAAGGGGGTGGCCCCCTTCTTGCCGATGTGGCCGGTGATCAAATGGAGGTTGTGCATCAAGTTGTTGGCCCACACTCCACGGGAACGCTGGTTCAATCCCATGGTCCAGAAGGAAACGGTGGGTCCGGTGGCGAAGATCCGGGCTGCTTCCCGGATGTCCGCGGCGGGGACTCCACAGATCGCCTCCGCTCTCTCCGGGGTGAAATCGGCGAGGAACTCCTTGTATTCCTCGAGACCGACCCGGACGGCCTTGCCGTCCTTCATGGCCTTGAACTGCACGTTCTTGTCGATGAAGGCCTGGTCCTGGCGTCCTTCCTCCAGGATCACTTGGGCCATGGCATGGAAGACCGCCAGGTCCAGGCCCGGCTTGGGTTGCAAGTAGAGATCCGCGTGGCGCCCCACCGGAGACCGGCGCGGATCGAGAGCGATGACCTTGACGTCCCGCCGATTCTTGCGCGCCGCGAGGATCCGGTCGAAGATCACCGGGTGGCATTCGGCGGTATTGGACCCGACCAGGAAGAAGACCCGAGCGTAGTCGATGTCGTCATAGCAACCCATCGGCTCGTCCTTGCCGAAGGTCGTCACGTAGCCCCCTACCGCGGAGGCCATGCACAGACGCGGATTGCCTTCCACGTTGTTGGTGCCGATCCCGCCCTTGAAGATCCGATTGGCGAGATAACTCTCCTCGGTCATCGCCTGGCCGGAGCCATAGAAAGCCACGGCGTCGGGACCCTTCTTGCGGATGACTTCGGCAAAACGATCGCAGACCAGATCCATGGCCTCCTTCCAGGATGCCTCCTGGAGCTTGCCGTTCCGGCGAATCATGGGTTTGCGCAGCCGATCCGGGGAATTGACGATCTTGGGGAGGAAGAGCGACTTGGCGCATACCAGCCCCCGAGTCGTGGGATGCTTGGCATCGCCCCGGAGGGCTACCAACTTGTGATCCTTCACACCGAGCATGACGCCACAGCCGGTTCCGCAGAAGCGGCACACGGATTTCACCCACTGATCGACATCCGGGCCATGAGGCTCCTCGGCAGCCAGCAGGCTCGACCCCTTGGACCAGGAGGCCGAAGCCATCACGGCGGAGATCGCGGCGGCCTTCAGCAGCTGACGGCGGTCGAGAGTCGGGGGGATTCGGGTTGCCATGGGATTCCTAAACGCTGAACTCCTCGCCGAAGTGGGAATAGACGGGCCAGGCGGCGAGTAACCCGGCGGTCTTCTCGATTTCCTGTCGCAGGGTGTGGTGGGCGGCATCCACGTCGTCCGCCTCCAACAAGATGCCCAACTTGGCTTCGTCGCCGACCTCGAAGGTACTGACCCCTTCGATCCGACGGAGATCGTCACGAAGTCCGGGATTGGCCTCGTAATCCACCCGTGCGAGGATTCCGACCAGGGTGGCGGACATGACTACTTGTCGAACTCGAAGTTCTGACCCTTCCGGAGTTCGTTCTTCTCGACATCGGCCCACTTGTGTTCGGGCCGATCCTGGAGCTTGGCGATGAAGGCCCGGACCTCGGCGGCGCCGGCCTCGTTGCCGCGCTCCTCCGCCTGGTCACACATCTCCAAGGCAAGGGGGAGGAAGTCGTTGTAGAAGTGCTCCGCGACTTCGTACATGCCATGCCAGTGGGCGTAGTCGGGGGCCATCATCGCGGCTCCGTGACGGCCACGGCGGCCTTCGTGGTGCCAGATCTCGAACCACACCCATTCGATCTTCTCATCGAACATCGGGCCCGTGCGGATCTTGTCCTTCTTCATCAAGGCCATCAAGGCCAGACCGGGACTCGCGAATTTCTGGTTGTAGTTGTGGATGAACTCGTCGTACTGTTGGTAGTACCCGTCGACGTAGCTGGAGGAGTGGCAGTTGATGCAAACGTCCTTCATCCGCATCCGCTTGGCGGACCAGGAATCGAAGGAGTCTCCCGCGGCAGAGATCAGGGCGCGACGCTTGGCGGGATCCTTCTCCTTGATGGCCTCCCCGTCGATGGTGTCCATCGGCACCGACATCGGGGGACGATTGTTCCAGGACAGGCGGGTGCCCGGATCGTGGGTCACCACCCCGCCGTTGTTCTTGTTGCCGGACATGTGGCAGGTGGCGCAGGTCGGCGCGGCGCTGTAATCCACACCGAGGACCCAATCCGGACTGTCCAGGTTCATCTGGTCCTTGAGATCCCGATAGGCGATCCCGTGTTTGGACTCTTCGTAGATCTCCTTCTGCGGGTGGTCGGGACCGAGGTGACACTTGCCGCAGTTCTCGGGTTGGCGGGCGCGGCGGGCGGAGAAATCGTGGCGGCTATGACAAGCGGTGCAGGATCCGTCGGTCCCGTCCAGGTTCTTGCGCCCGATTCCCGTGTTGGGCCAGGTTCCGGCATCGAAGACCGGGCGTCCGATCGCATCGCGACGGATGTTGGCCACCGCCGCGGGATTCGTGGGGTGACCATCGGCGTCGGGTTGCAACTGATCCACCGTGACCGGGGTACCGTCCTTTCCCTGGAGAGCGACCTTGGTTCCATGACATTGCCAGCAACCGCTCTGCGCGGAGGCGAGGCCGTTCACGGTGGCGAAGTCCTCCCGCCCGGGGGTGATGCCGTGGGGTTCGTAGGGCTCGCGGTTTCCCTCGGCGACCTCGGCCAGGCGATTGTCCAGGGATTGCAGGATCTTCCCGGCACGGGCGTGGTGACTGCCCAGGAATTCCCGGGTTTCGTCCTCGTGACAGGCGGCACAGTCCCGTGGGGTGACGATGGTGGCGATCCAGTCGCCCTCGTGGTTCCAGGCGTCGGCATCCTTCGGGTCGGCACCGTGGCAATCCAGGCAAGCCACGTCCATCTTGGCGTGACCGCTTCCCCGCCACTGCTCGACGATACCGGGTGTCTTCTCCGCGTGGCATTCCACGCAGCGGTCGGAGGAGGATGGGCTCGGTTCTTTCTCTTGTCGGGCCCCAAGCGGGGAACTCGTGGCCAGCAGAGCGCAAACGAAGAGGGAAGGGAGGAGGAAGGAACGCGTGCGGGGAGGCATCGGCTGGGGAAA
>CAYVRL010000303.1:0-3526 GCA_964454065.1 uncultured Planctomycetales bacterium
GGGCTTCACGGTCCCCGCCGCGGTCATCAGCAGGGGGAAGTATTTTCCCAGCGAGGAAGCCGCGAGCAGGACCGCCTTGTAGCCGCCGATGTTCGCTTGGGAGGAGAGCGCATCCATCTTCTGCGCGCGCGTGATCCGCGGGACCAGCCCCATGGCGAAGGAAGTGACCTTGCGGTCGCGCAGGGTGCGGACGGTATCCAGGTTGTCCGTGGGGGAGAGGAAGGAGATCAGGACCGCTCCCTCCCGAAGCCGAGCGGCGTCCTCGGGGGTGGGGGGCGCGACCCGCAGCACCAGATCCGCCCTTTCGTCGGCGCTGCGCGGTTCCACCAGCTCGGCCCCGGCGGCGGCGTAGTCCTCGTCGGGCAGGAAGGAAGCGGCTCCGGCCCCGTGTTCGACCAGGACCTCCAGGCCTTGCTCGACCATCTTGGCGACGGTTTCGGGAGTACCCGCGACCCGGGTCTCGCCAGGCGCGCTTTCTTTGAGGATGAGGACGACGGTCATGGGGTGGAGCAGCGTGGAAGCCGGGCGGAATTTACCCCGGCGGAGCCTATCCTGCGCTCGTGGGCATCCGAGTCTTCCCTCAGCCGAGTCTTCCCGGTTACGTGTTGCTCGATTCCGGTGACGGCGAAAAATTGGAACGCTTCGGGGCGTGCCTGCTCCGTCGTCCGGACCCCCAGGCCCTCTGGCCGCGGCGGCTGGAGTCGGAGCGCTGGGCGGCGGCCGACCTTCGCTTCGTGCGTGAATCCGACCGCGGAGGGCGCTGGGAGGGGGGGAAGGGAACGAAACGGGAGGCCTGGGGCTTTCCGATTCGGCTTCCCGGTCTGCCGGAGGGGGTGGAACTGGAGCTACGGGCCACCCCCTTCAAGCACGTCGGCCTGTTCCCGGAGCAAGCGGCGAACTGGCTGTGGCTGGAGGAGCGCCGCCGAGCCCTGGTCGCCGCCGGGGTGGAGCGACCGGAGCTGCTGAATCTCTTCGGCTACACCGGGGCGGCCTCGCTGCTCGCGGTCCGCGCGGGTTGGCGGGTGACCCATCTGGATGCCTCCCGCGCCAGCCTGGACTGGGCGGCCGCCAATCTGCGGCGCTCCGGGATGCCCGAGGACTCTCTACGCTGGGTGCACGAGGACGCGGCGCGTTTCGTGGCTCGGGAAGTCCGCCGGGGACGCCGCTACCACGGGATCCTCCTCGATCCGCCCGCCTACGGGCGGGGTCCGAAGGGCGAGAAGTGGCTCTTCTCCGGCGGAATCGCCTCGCTGCTCGCCGCCTGCCGGGAACTGCTGGCCCCCGATGGCCCCGTGGCGTTGGCGATCTCGGCCTATGCGGTGGCCTATTCCCCGCTGGCCTTCGCCAATCTCTTCGCCGACTGGGGAGCCTCGGTGGAGGTCGGTGAACTGGCCCTACCGGAGGGAGAGGGCGCCCCGCTGCCCGCGGGCCCGGTGCTCCCGCGCTTGCTTCCCTGCGGTCTCTGCGCCCGTTGGTGGAGGTGACGGTTCCCCTCCCGGCGGCGGTCCTCCACCTCGACAACCACCTGCTCGGGGTGGCGAAGCCCGCCGGAGTGCCGGTCCAGGCGGATTCCAGCGGTGATCTCTCCCTGCAGGAGCAATGGCAGACCTGGTTGAAGCAACGCTACGCCAAGCCGGGTCGGGTCTTCCTGGCCATCGTCCATCGCCTGGACCGCCCGGTTTCCGGGGTGCTGCTCTTCGCCCGGACGAGCAAGGCCGCGGCCCGACTCTCCGCCGCCTGGCGGGAAGGCCGGGTTCGCAAGGAGTACTTGGGCCTGGGGCGGGGCGAGGTCGAGGCGGAGTCCGGGGAACTGGAGCAATGGTTGCGCAAGGACCGCGCCCGCAACCGCGTGCGGGTAGTTCCTCCCGGGACGCCCGAAGCCCGCCCCGCCCGGACCCGCTGGCGGGTCCTCGCCCATCTGCCCGGGCACCAGGTCCTCTTCCTCCTCGAGCCCCTCACCGGCCGCTCCCATCAACTCCGAATCGCCTGCCAGACTCTCGGGGCCCCCTTGCTCGGGGACCTCAAGTACGGCGCCGCCACCCCTCTCCCCGACCGCAGCATCGCCCTCCACGCCTGGAGGCTCCACGTTCCTCACCCCGTTCTGCCGGTGACCCTCGACCTGGAGACCCCGCCCCCTTTCGCCCGGCGTGCTCTTCCCCGTTGAACGGGGGACGGCGCATTCGTCACCGGGGTGAGCCCGGACTTCGGATCTTGGTCACGATCCGAGGGAGTCCCTACGCTGGGTGACGTGATCTTGCAGCCGCTGCTCGGTCTGCCGGTCCTGGTGGCTCTGGCCTGGATGCTGAGTACCGATCGCGGTGCGGTTCGGTGGCGGCCGCTCCTCGGTGGCTTGGTCTTGCAGTTCCTGCTCGCCCTGGTCGTCCTCCGCACGCGGGCGGGGGAAGTATTCTTCGACGGCGCACAACACTTCTTCCTGGCCTTGATCGACTTCGCCAAGAATGGTTCCCGGAGTATCTTCGGCGATGCCGCGCTGGGTTTCGGGGACGGACCTCCGCTGCTGGCGGTGCTGGTGGTCGTCACCGTGGTCTTCTTCTCGTCCCTATTCGCGGTACTCCACCACCTCGGGATCGTGCGTTGGATCGTTGGCGGCATGGCGCGGCTGATGGCCCGCACCCTCGGCACTTCGGGCGCCGAATCCACGAGTGCCGCGGCCAATGTCTTCGTCGGGCAGACCGAAGCGCCGCTGCTGATTCGGCCCTATCTGCCCCGGATGACCGGGAGCGAGATCGGAGCGGTGATGACGGTGGGATTCGCCACCGTGGCCGGCGGAGTGTTCGCCATTTACGTCAGCATGTTGAACGGGGCGGTACCGGGTATCGCCGGCCACCTGTTGGCGGCTTCGGTGATGTCGGCGCCGATGGCCTTGGGTTTGGCCAAGGTCGTCTTTCCGGAGACCGAACGTCCCGCGACGCTGGGCGTGGACGTCGCCCAACCCCGCTCCCATTACGTCAACCTGGTGGATGCCGCCGCCTCGGGAGCCGGGGACGGGATGAAGCTGTCGATCAACATCCTCGGAATGCTGATCGCCTTCCTGGCTCTGCTCGAACTCTTCAATGGTCTGCTCGGCTCGCTCGCCGACGGTCTCACCCTGCAACGGATCTTCGGCTGGTTGTTGGCCCCGGTCGCGTGGTTGCTGGGAGTGCCCGGTCCCGACGCACGAGCCGTCGGAGGTCTGCTCGGGACCAAACTCGCGGTCAACGAATACGTGGCCTATGACGCGCTGTCCAAGCTGGGGTCGGAGGGGATCATCGCCGAGCGTTCGCGGGTGATCGCCAGCTATGCCCTTTGCGGTTTCGCCAACTTCGGGAGCATCGCGATCCAGATCGGGGGCTTGAGCGGAATCGCGCCCGAGCGACGCGGGGACTTCGCCCGTTTCGGCTTGCGAGCCATGCTGACCGGAGCCCTGGCCAGCTTCTGTACCGCAGCCACAGCCGCCTTGTTGCTTTGAGGCCGCCGTTCCCATCCCTTTCCCGTGGGAGACTCCGGGGGAGCGGCCTTGTCGGAT
>CAYVRL010000304.1:0-3525 GCA_964454065.1 uncultured Planctomycetales bacterium
GGTGGTGTCGGCGACCAACACCCGATCCGCGCCCGCGGCTCCAAGGGCCGCGCCATCGGGTTCGCACTGTTCCGGAGCGAGGGCGACCACGCTTCCGGAATCACCGGCCTGCGCGCGCGCGGCCCCCAGGGCTTCGAGCGACGTGGGACGGATTCGACCGTCACGGATTTCGAGGACTACGAGGACGTCGGTCATGATCCAGTTCCCTTCAGAGTACCTTGGCTTCGTTCTTCAGCGCGTCGACCAGTTCCGCGGCGGCCGCGGCCCCTTCTCCGACGATTCGGCCCGCCGGGCGCTCGGGCGGAAGTTCCATCGCGAGCAATTCCACCGCGCTTTCGGCGATTTCGGTTTCCACCACTTCCAGTGGCTTGCGCTTGGCGGCCATGATCCCCTTGAGGCTGGCGTAGCGCGGTTCGTTCAGTCCCTTCTGGCAGGTCAAGGCGCAGGGCAAGGGTGCCTCCACGGTTTCGCGACCGCCTTCCACTTCGCGCACGCAGCTCACCCGTCCATCGGCGATCGTGAAGGAAATCACTTCACTGACGCAGGGCACGCCGAGCAGGGTGGCGACCATCGGGCCGACCCCGTGTTGGTCGCGGTCCACCGCTTGCTTCCCGAAGAGCAGCAAATCGAAGTCACGCCCACGGAGGGCATCGGCCAGCACCCGGGCGGTGGTGGCCCCGTCGACCTCGGCGGCGGAGGGATTCTGCAACAGCAAGGCCTGGTCCGCCCCCATCGCCAGGGTCGTGCGTAGTTCCTTCTGGGCTTCCGCGGGCCCGAAGGAAATCACGCTCACGCAGCCTTCCCCGGCCGCTTCGCGGCGCTGCAGGGCCTCTTCCACCGCGTACTCGTCGTAGGGATTGAGGATGTAGTCGACCCCGGTGGGGTCGAGGGTGCGGCCGTCCGCTCCCACCTTCACGCGGATGGTGGTCGCGGGGACACGCTTCACGCAGACGATGCAATCCATGGGGGGTCTCCGGATTCAGGAGCCGCACAATCTAGCGTTGCGGCCCTTCCCTGGAGACCTTAAGCCAACTCGAATCGCTTGCCCAGATACACTTCGCGGACCCGCGGGTCCTCGACCAGGCTTTCGGGCGTTCCATGGGCCAGCACCCTTCCCTCCGCCAGGATGTACGCCCGATCGGTGATGCTCAGGGTCTCTCGGACGTTGTGGTCGGTCAGCAGGATCGAAATCCGGTGGCGGCGCAGACCGGCGAGGATCTCCTGGATCTCCTCCACCGATTTGGGGTCCACTCCGGAAAAGGGTTCGTCCAGGAGGAGCAGCGAGGGCTGCGTAGCGAGGGCGCGGGCGATCTCCAGGCGCCGCCGCTCACCCCCGGAGAGGACCTCTCCGCGGCTGCGCTCCAGGCGTTCGAGTCCGAATTCGTGGAGCAGGGCCGCGGTCCGGCGGCGCCGCTCCTCACGTTCCACACCGGCGACCTCGAGGATGCCCAGCAGGTTCTCGCGCACCGTGAGCTTGCGGAAGACCGAGGGCTCCTGGGCCAGATACCCGATCCCCAGCCGCGCCCGGCGGTGGATGGGCAGTCGCGTGACATCCCGGCCGCGGAAGCGGATGCGTCCGGCATCCGCTTCGATCATTCCCATGCACATCCTGAAGGTCGTGGTCTTCCCGGCTCCGTTGGGGCCGAGCAGCCCCACGATCTCCCCGTCCTCCACCCGCAAGCAGACCTCATTGACCACGCAGCGCTTGCGGTAGGACTTGCAAAGCCCTTCGGTCTCCAGCAGTGCGGCGCGGGTCCGGTCCATCAGCGAATCAGGTGCATGCGGAGTACCGGAGTGAGGGGCATGAAAACCGCGAGCGCTCGACCGACGATGTTCTTGCGGGGCACGAAGGGCGCGGGAACCAGATTGTCCTGGTCGATGAGCTTGGAATCGAACTGGTAGATCTCTCCGGATTCGTCACGGAAACTCATGATGGTGCGCGCGGCATTCCAGCGGGGGTTGTCGAAAAAGGGATCCGAACCGTTGCGGAACTGATCTCCACGGAGCGCGGTTCGCCCGTCCACCGGCTGTTTCAGGGTCAGAACCCGCGCAGTCCAGCCCCGCCCGTCGTGGGAGTTCTGGGTGTTGTCTCCGAGCATGAAGTAATGCCCTTCGGGAATCTTCCAGAGCGGGGTGCCGCCGTTGTCCGGGGGGGGCAGATAATGCAAATCGCGGTAGACGAGCGGTGGGTCCACCCTCCATCCCCCCTGGGGCGTCATGAAACGCAGGCCGTTGTTCAGGGGCTTCTCGGCGGGAAGGTCGAGGTCCTTCTCGAGGAAGGCCTCCCCGTCCGCCCCGCGCAGGGAGAGTTTCACCCGGTGATCCCAGAAAGCCAGATCCCCGTGGACCGCCTCGGCCGCGGGGAAACCGAGTCGGGCTCTCTTGGTGCTTCCATCGGGGAGGGAAAGTCGCCACTCGCTGGCGGCCGGGTCCAGAGTCAAGGAAAGGGGGAAAGCGCCGCACTCCAAGTGGAGTTCCAAGGGACCGCTCCCGTCGGGAGTGGCGGAGAAGACCACGCGCAGGTCTCCCACCACGTGGCGCTGGCCGGCACCGGGGCCGGCCTCGGGGATCCGCCAGCGGATCTTGTCGGGATAACCGTCGCGGTAGTCGTCACGGATGGTCCGCGCGAGCCGAATCTCCCCCTTTCCCTTCAGGATCATCGTTCCATCCGGCCCCGGCTGCGCGGCTCCCGTGGGTTGCCAGCCGATCCATCGTTCCGGCTGGTCGCCGCTGATGGGCCAGGTCTTCTTCCATAGCTCCTCCTGCAGGGAATCCGGCTTGCACTGGATCTGGAAATCCTCCCCTTCGTCACGCCGCGTCCAGATGTCTCCGCCTTGAATGAAGAGTTCCTCTCCCGGCATCCCCACCAGTCGCTTGACGTAGTTCTCGTAGGTCTGCAAGGGGTAACGGAAGACCACCACTTCCCAGCGCCGCGGGTCACGGATCAGGAAAGAGACCTTGTCCACCAAGACTCGATCGTGGACGCCTCCATCGATCATTTGGGTATGGGGGTCGAGCAGCGATGTTCCCAGCAGGGTGGGCTGCATCGATCCGGTGGGGATCCGGTAGGCCTCCAAGGCGAAGACCTTGAGCCCGATCGCCATGACCACGGCGAAGATGACGACTTCGATCAAGTCGCGGATGGGGTGCAGGGACTTCTGCTTCATCGTGGATTCGCCCACTCTAGTCCTTCCCCTCCCCGGTGCGCAGGACCGCGAGGAACGCTTTCTGCGGCACTTCCACGTTGCCGATGGTCTTCATGCGCTTCTTGCCTTCCTTTTGCTTCTGGAGCAGCTTGCGTTTGCGGCTCACGTCCCCTCCGTAGCACTTGGCGGTCACGTTCTTGGCCAGCGCTCGAATCGACTCCCGGGCGATGATCTTGCCCCCGATCGCGGCTTGCAGGGCCACTTCGAACTGATGTCGGGGGATTTCCTTGCGCAGCTTCTGGAGAATCCTTCGCCCCCGTCGCTCCGCCACGTCGCGGTGACAGATGGTGGAAAGGGCATCGGCTTCGGTGCCGCCGAC
>CAYVRL010000305.1:0-3512 GCA_964454065.1 uncultured Planctomycetales bacterium
ATGTCCCGGGCCCCCACGAAATGGACTTCGCGGGAGTTGAGGCCCCCGCCGTGAGCCTCGTAGACGGCGAGGTGCTGGGTCTTCTCGTCGAGGACGTAGAGCAGGGAAACCCCCTGCTGGTAGGGAGCGGCCACGGCCACGTAACGGCCGCCGGAATCCGCGGACTGGGCATGGACCGGAAGGGGGGTGGCCCAACGCGCCAGCACTCCGCCCCCGAAGGCGGCGAGGAGGAGAAGGACAGCGGTTCGGAAGGGGGTCATGGTGGGGAAGCAGAGGTTGGGGAAGGGGTCAGGAGCCGATCGAGCAGGGATTCGAGTTCGAGCACCCCCGCCCAGTCTGGCCCCTCCCCGACCAGAGCGAAAGAAGAAGCCTCGGCGCGGAGACGGGCCAGGGCCTGGGATAGCTCCCAATCCAGGGGAAGTTGCGGGATCTCCCGGGCCAGTTCCCAGGGCCGACGCTTCTCCCCCGCCAGGGCCACCGTCTCGGCCTCCAAGAGCCGGGGGGGGCCGCCCTCCGGATCCGCGAGGAGCAAGGCCGGAGCCCCGCTCTCCGCGAAACGCTGCCGGACCTCGTTCAAGCCGGTGTCGGCGGGAAGGCATTCCAGCGGCTGGAGGAAGGCCCCGAGCCCCTTTCCCCAGACGGCGAGAGCCCGGTGGGCGGCGGCGACCACCCTCTCCTCGGTGTCCGTGGCGCCCTTGCCGACGCGAAACAGGCCCGCCACCAGATGTCGGCCGAGGGCCGGTCGCTCTCCCAGCCCGACTCGACGCAGCAGGCCGCCGAAGGGAACCGCGAGGGGAGCGAGCAGCACTCGCAGCACGGCGAGCAGTGGAGCCAGGGCGACGGTCCGCTCCAGGGGCCGGGCGAGCAGGAAGTGCTTCGGCAGTGCCTCACCGAGCAGGAAGATCAAGGGGGTCAAGATCAGGGCGGCCTCCAGGTGGGAGGAGGGATAGCCGAGCCGCGCCAGCCCCTCTCCGGCGAGCTGTACCGCCGCATCGTTGGCGAAGTTGTTGGCGAGGAGCAGCGTGATCAGGAAGGCCGCGGGGGGACGCACCACGCGGGCCAGCAGGGCCGCGCGCCAGGAACGACGAGCCTCGTGTCGCAGCCGCAGGGGATGGATGCTGTAGTAGCCGGTCTCCGACCCAGCGGCCAAGGCGGAAAGGGCCAAACAGGCGAACAGGGCCAAGAGGAGACTCATTCCCCGTCCTCCCCGTCCGGCGCGCACCCCGGACCCTCCGGTCTCCTCCAGGGCGAAGTGATCCGCAGGAGTACCGGCGCCGCGTCCTCGCAGCGCAGGACCTCCACCAGGACCGGATGTTCCTGGGATCCGAGTTCCACCCGATCCCCCGGCCGCGGAAGGCGCCCCAGGCGTTCGGAGAGCAAACCGCCCAGGGTGTCCAGCTTGGGGTCCACGGGACCGGGATCACCGAAACGGGCGCGGTAGTCGTGGAGAGGGAGGCGGGCGTCCACCTCCCAGCGGTTCGAACTCAGGGCGCGGAGCACCGGCCCCTGCTGCCCCGCGAAGGGAAGGCCGAGCAGGAGGGCGGCGATGCTGCCACGCTCCAGGTAACCCACCTCCGCGCCGTATTCGTCCACCAGGAGCAGCGCGGGCGCGCCGGTCTCTCGGAGCATGGTCAAGCCGCGCGCCACCGGGGCCAGCTCGGGCAGGATCGGGATCGGAAGCATGGCCTCGCGGACCAGGATCCCCCGGGGGTGCCGACTCAGCTCCAGCAGACCCACGATGCGCCCTTCCTCGTCCGCCACCGGTCCCCAGCCGCGGTGTCGTTCCCGCAGCCTCTGGCAGGCCCGCTCCAAGGACTCGGTCGCCGCCAGCCGCGGGCGATCCTGAACGGGGCAGCGCAGCGCCCCCGCCCGGAGGGTGTCCAGCTCCAGGATGCGGCGCAGGAGGTGCAGCTCGTCGGCATCGAGCAGCCCCTTCCCCTCCTCCATCAAGATCTCCTCCAGCTCTTCGCTCCCCAACTCGGGAACGGGTCCTCGGCTGCGCTCGTCACCGTGACCGAAGCGCAGGAAGAGCGGGGCAAGGAAGAAATCCAACAACCACACCGGGGGCAACACCCACCTCCCGACCACGCTGGGACGCCGATGGGCCAGGATCTTGGGCAGGATCTCGGCCAAGAGGACCAAGAGGAGGACCGCCGCAACCGAGAACGCGGTGGCCAGTGCGGGAGCGAAGCCCCCGGCCCAGCTCCCGGCGACCGCGAAGTAGGCGAGGTTGACCAGCAGGTTTCCGAGCAGGATGGTGGAGAGGGCCGCCGAGGGGTGGCGAAGGAGGGAACGGGCCGCCCCGGGCCGTCGTTCGGCAGGGAGGGTGGCGAGGGTGAACAACGCCGCCTCCGCGGCGGAGAAGAGAGCCGAGGCGATGAGCAGAAGGGGAAGGACCGGAGGGAGGGAACTCACGGTCCTTCGGGCGGGGCCAGGAGCAAGTGGACCTCGAAACCACCTCCTTCGCGGTTCCGCGCCGAGAGGCTGCCGCCGAGTTGCCGGATCGTGGCGTGGGCCAGCGCCAAGCCCAGGCCGGTACCCGCCCCCACTTCCTTGTCGGTCACGAAGGGCTCGAAGACGTGCGGCAGGAGATCCTCGGGGGCACCCGGGCCGTCGTCGCGGATCCAGAGTTCGGCTCCACCCTCCGGTCGGGGCCGAGCGCACACCGACAAGCGACCGCGGCGCCCCTCGGGCAAGGAGTCCAAGGCATCGAGGGCGTTGCGGAAGAGATTCAGGAAAACCGGGAAGAGATCGCCGGGAGAGCCGCGCACCCGCAACGGTGTCTCGGGCAGGTCCAGGGTCAGTTCGTGGCGCTCGAAACGGCTGGCGAGGAAATCGGGGAGATCCCGAAGCACGTCCTGGAGGGCGCAGCTTCCGGCCTCCATCCGTGCGGGGGCCAGGCGCAGCAGCCGTTGCACCAAGGAGGCGATCCGCTGCAAGGCCTCCTGGACCAACTCCCCGTAACGCTCGCCACGGGGTCGAGAGACCTCGGCGCGGAGGATCTCCAACCCCTGCAAGGCCCCCGCGAGCGGGGAATTGATCTCGTGCGCGAGACCGGCGGCCAGCGTTCCCATCGCGGCCAGACGTTCCTGGCGCGCCGCACGACGTTCCGCCTGGACGGCGCGATCCGTGGCGCGTTGGACCTCGTCCTCCAGTTCTTCGTGGAAGTTGCGGATCCGGGCCATCATGTCCTCGAAAGCGCCGATCAGTTCCGCCAGCTCGGGAGCCTGGCCACCCTGCGGAAGTTCCGGTTGCTCCCCCTGTCCGAAGGCATGGGCCGCGGCGGCCAGCCGTTCGATCGGGCGCAGCACCCCCCGCCCGAGGAGGAGGTACAGGGCTCCCCCACCGAGCGCGGTGGTGAGCAGGGCCGCGAGGATCAAGCGGGTCGAGAAGGGAGCGTCCGAGGGCTGTTCTCGGGGACGCAGATAGACCCCCCCCCAGATCACCCGACGGCCGTTCTCCTCTCCGACCAGGGGCAAGGCCAGACCTCGCGCCGCGGGGATGGCCTGATT
>CAYVRL010000306.1:0-3477 GCA_964454065.1 uncultured Planctomycetales bacterium
GGGCGCTGTTCCAGGGCGAGCGGGCGGCGTGCGCGAGTTGCCACGGGATCGATGGCCGGGGCCGAGGACCCGCCGCCTGGGATCCGGGAAGCCAGCGCTGGATCCTCCGCGACCTCTGGGGCCAGGAGGCCCGGCCGCGCGATTTCCGCGGCACCCCCTGGTTCGGGGGCTCCGAGCCGGAGGACCTGTACCGACGCATCCACAACGGGATCCCCGGCACCCCGATGCCCGCCTTCGGAGGGCGACTGAGCCCGGACGAGATCTGGGATCTGGTCCGCTACGTACAAGCGCTGGCCGCTGGGGACGCCCCGCCGGTGCCGGAGGTGAAATGATGGAAGCGCGCTTCCACCCCTGGATCCACCGCCTGGCCTGGGCCGCCCTCCTGGTCTCGGTGGTTCTCACGATCGGCCTGGGCGGCGCGGTGACCAGCGCCAAGGTGGGCATGGCCTATCCCACCTGGCCAGACATCAACGGAATGAGCTTGTTCAGCTTCCTCTACGGGAAGATCGCCGGCAGCTATGGGGCCGGGGCCAATCTAGAGCACACCCACCGCCAGGCGGGCGCCCTGATCGGGCTGCTGGCGATCCTGCTCGCGGTCTCGACCCTGCGCCGCAGCGTTCCCCGCTCTTGGCGGCGCCTCGCCTTCGTCATCCTGATCGCGATCGTGATCCAGGGCCTGCTGGGCATGTTCCGGGTGGTGGACAACGACCAGTTCATGGCCATCGTCCACGCCCTCGGCGCGCAGTGCTGCGTGGCCTTGCTGGTGGCGATGGTCAAGCTGAGTTCCCGGCGCTGGGCGGCGGGGCCGCCGGAATACCACTCCCCCGCCACTCCGCGCCTGCGACTCTGGGCACGAAGCGCCGTCGTGGTGCTCTTCCTGAATCTGGTGACCGCCGCCAGCCTGCGCCACAAGGAGGGCGCCTTCGTCGGCCACCTGATCCTGGCCCTGACCGTCGCCGCGGTACTGATGGTGGTGGTCTATTTGATCGCCCGCAACTTCCGCGATCACGCCCCGCTGCGCTCCGCCGCCCGCTGGCTCGCCAACCTGCTCGGCGTGCAGCTCGGCCTGGGCCTCGGCACCTGGGCTTTCCTCTTCGGGCCGCTGGCCGGCCAGGTCCAGGACGAGGAACTCCGTTTCGTGATCGAAGGAAGCTTCGCCACCGCCCATCTGGTGATCGGGGTGGCGGTCCTGGCGATCGCGATGAGCATCGCCCTGGAAGCGGGGCACCGGGTCCTGCCGCCGCCCGTCCCCGCGGAGGAATGAAGCGCCCGCGCTTCGGCGACTGGGCGACCCTCGCCAAGGCGAGGATCCAGATGCTCTCCACCGCCGCCGCGGTCGCCTGCATGTGGATCGCCGGACACGAGCATCTGGAACTCCTGCCCGCCATCCACCTGGCGGTGGGATTGACCCTCGTGAGCTCGGCCGCGGCGGCCCTGAATCAGGTGGCGGAAGTCGCGATCGACGCCCGCATGCTGCGCACCCGGGACCGCCCGCTCCCCGCGGGGCGGATGGAAGTGGCGACCGCGCGAGGGTTCGGCATCCTCGCCGGAGTCGGCGGCACGCTGTGGTTGTGGCTGGCCTTGAATCCACTCTGCGCCTGGCTGGCCGCGGTGATGCTGGTCCTCTACGTGTTCGTGTACACCCCGCTGAAACGGGTCACGGTACTGAACACCCTGGTCGGCGGCCTGCCGGGCGCGATGCCCCTGCTGGTCGGCTGGGCGGCGGCGGGCAAGGGTCTGGACCTCTTCGCCGGCACCCTGTTCGCGATCCTCTATCTCTGGCAGTTCCCACACTTCCTGGCGATCGCCTGGCTGTACCGCGAGGACTACGAGCGTGGCGGTTTGAAGATGCTCTCCAACGCCGACTCGAGCGGCGCGTTCTCGGGCCGACAGTCGGTCTACTACGCGCTGGCCCTGTTTCCGGTCAGCCTGCTGCCCACGTTGCTCGGAATGGCAGGCCGCCCTTACTTCTACGGCGCGGTCAGTCTGGGGCTCCTCTTCCTGGCCTTCGTGGCCCGTTTCGCGTTACGCCGCGATGAGCGCCGCGCGCGCCTGCTGCTGTGGGCTTCCCTGGTGTATTTGCCCCTCTTGATCCTGCTCCTCGTGATGGACCGGCTCGGGTGAAACGATGACCGATTCCGCTCCCCAGTCCTGGCGGCGGGCGGTGCGCGGCAACGTGCTGGCTCTCGGCCTGGTGAGTTTCTTCACCGATTTCTCCAGTGAAGCGATCTATCCGCTGCTCCCCGTTTTTCTCGCCGGAGTGGGAGGAGTGGAAATGGTTCCCTTCTTCATCGGCTTGATGGACGGCCTGGCCGACGCGGTCGCCAGCCTCCTGAAACTTTGGTCCGGCTTGCGCAGCGACCGCAGCCTGCGGCGCAAACCGTTGACCCTGGGCGGTTACGGACTGAGTTCGCTGGCGCGGCCGCTGATGGCGTTCGCAAGCGGCGGCTATGCGGTGGTGTCGTTGCGCTTCCTGGACCGCACGGGGAAGGGGCTGCGTACCGCCCCGCGGGACGCTCTGCTCAGCGAATCGGTTCCCGCGGAAGTGCGCGGTACCGCTTTCGCCTTCCACCGCATGATGGACCACGCGGGGGCGGTCGCGGGGCCGCTGGCCGCCGCTCTGCTCCTCTACTCGCTGCTGGGAGAGGTCCCCCTGTTCCACGATCCCGAGGCGGCGCCGGGAGCCGAGTCCATGCGCGCCTTGCGCATCCTCTTCGCCTGCGCGGCCCTGCCGGGAATCGCCGCGATGGCGGTCCTGGCAATGCGTGTGAGGGAAGCGCGACCCGCTGACCCGCCGACCCATCGAGAGCTGGAGAGGCATCGCGCCGCTCTGCCCCGCGGCTTCCCGCGTTTCCTGCTCGCCTCGGCCTCGTTCGCACTCGGCAACAGTTCCGATCTGTTCTTGGTCCTATGGGCGCGGGACCGTCACCACCTGGGCATGGGTGGCGTTCTGGCGCTCTGGGTGGGCCTTCACGGGGTGAAGGTGCTGGCCAGTCTTCCCGGCGGTCGACTCGCCGACCGCTTCGGAAAACGCGGGTCTCTGGTGGCGGGATGGCTCCTGTACGCGCTGGTCTATGCCCTGCTTCCCGCCACCGACAGCCTGCTTTCCTTCTCGATCCTCCTGGCCCTCTATGGCCTCTACTACGGACTCACCGAGGGCGCCGAACGGGCGCTGGTGGCCGACTTCGTGCCTCGCGGGCGGCGTGGGCGCGGCTATGGGTTCTATCACGCCACGGTAGGGCTCGCCGCCCTCCCCGCCAGCCTCCTCTTCGGGTTGCTGTGGAGCACCCAGGGGCCCGCTCTTGCTTTTCACATCGGTGCCGGTCTGGCCCTCGTCGCCGCGGCCTCGTTGGCCAGACCCTTTCCGCTCCGCCCCCGTCGGGGCTGAACTTCCCGGGTAGAAGGCGCGTCGTTCCCCGCGGCGTTACTGGATCCGGGTCTGGACCAGGTTGGAGAGGGTGCGGACCTGGGTGGGCT
>CAYVRL010000307.1:0-3476 GCA_964454065.1 uncultured Planctomycetales bacterium
CCTGGCGGAGAAGGGCGGCGGGCAGGCGGAGCTCTGGTGTCTGGAACACCAGACCCGGGAATACCCGGTTCGTCCGGATTCCCCGACCGTCGAGGAATGGCGGAAACGCGCCGCCGCCCTGGTGGAGCGCTATCCTGACGCGGCTTGGGCGGATGGAATTCCTCCGGTCCTGAGCGAGGGCGTGGATCGGGGTTGCACTCGTCAGCAGGTGGATGCCTTGCTGGTGCGGCTGGGGAAGACCAGCACCCGGGAGGCGGTGCGGCGCGCCGCCCTGCTGGCCCGCGTCGATCTCTGGGGCGAGGGTTACGGAGCTTTCTCCACGGGCAGCGATCAGCAAGAGGCCGCTCGTCGCGCTCAGGGAATCGCCCTTTGCCGGGAGTTCTTGAAGAAGTGGCCGGACGCCACCGAAGCCGCGCACGCCCGAGGACAACTCTTCCAACTTCAGCGGGTCCAGCCCGGCATGGAGGCACCCGAGATCGTCGGCAAGGACGTGGACGGCAAGGAGCTGCGACTCTCCGCTCTGCGCGGCAAGGTGGTGTTGATCGAATTCTGGGGTTTCTGGTGAGGCCCCTGCCGCGGGGAGATCCCGCACCTGCGTGCGCTGGTTCAGCGCCACCCCGACAGCTTCGCGATCTTCGGAATCAACACGGATCGTGACCCTGACCAGTACCGTTCCCAACTCCAGGAGTTCCAGGTGAGCTGGGACAGCGTCTTCAATGGTTCCACGAAGGGTGGGATTCCCGACGCCTGGGGAGTGGACGCCTATCCGACCCTCTACCTGCTCGACGCGGACGGGGTCTTCCGCGAGCGCGACCCGCGCGGTGAGGATCTGGAGGAAGCCGTCGATCGCATGTGCGCGAAGCTGGAATCGGGCGGCGACTGAAACGCCCGCCGCCACCCTTGATTCCGCCCTACGAGCCCCACCCGCTCTTTCCCGGCGGTCACGCGATGACCGTGGCCGGGGTCGAGCTGCCGCGTTTCGCCGCTTCCTTTCTGGCCGCCGAGGAACGCCGGGAGCTTCGGGTGGGTCGCCACACCCGGATTCGTCTGGATCTGCACTGGCAGCGCCAGGATGCCCCGGTCGCGGTCCTGGTTCACGGCCTCGGTTCCGATTCGCGTGCTCCCTATGTGGTGGGTGCCGCTCACAAGGCGTGGCGCACGGGTTTTTCGGTGTTACGCATCAATCTGCGAGGCTGCGGAGGCACCGAGGCCTGGAGCCCCGGGCTCTACCACGCGGCCCTGAGCGAGGATTTGGAGGCCGCGGTGGACTGGGTGTTGCGGGAGCGCCGTCCTCCTTTCATCGGCCTCGCGGGTTTCTCTCTCGGTGGTTCCCTGGTCCTGCACGCCGCCGCCCGATGGGGCGATGCTCCCCCCGCCGAGCTACACCGTCTGTGGGTGCAGGCGGCGCCCTTCGATCTGGAAGCCACCTCCGAGGCCTTGCACCGCGGCGGTTTCTCCCGTGTCTATGTGAACTATTTCATGAGCGCCTTCCGCCGCTCCTGGCGGCGCCGCCATCGCGCTTTCCCCGATCGCTATCCGCGCGATGGATTGCGCGGGATCCACAGCGTGCGCGCCTTCGACGAGCGCTGGACCGCTCCTTCCTTTGGTTGGTCCGACGCGCGCAGCTACTACCGGGAGGCCAGCGCCATCCGGGTTCTGGACCGCGTGCGAATTCCCGGGACCGTTCTCCATTCCCGCGACGATCCCTTCGTTCCCCTGACCTCGGCCGCCGAAGAGCGGTTGCGCGCCCATCCCACGCTGGATTTGTGGGTCACCGAGAAAGGCGGCCACAACGCCTTCTATGCCCGCCGTCCCGCCGCCTGTTCCCAGTGGCGCGACCTGGACCGCTGGTGGGGGGAGAACCGCATGGTGCAAGATTTCGCCCGTGCCTCCGGACTCCGCTGCGCCGGATTCCGGAGCGGGGCACAGGGGAAAAAATGAGCAATATTTCGTGGATCCATGAGAAAGAACTGCTATACAGGATGAGTCTTCGGAATCCGTGTTCTGGTTCCGAACCTCCACTGCCCGAAGCATTCATGACATGAAATTCTGCCTGCCTGCCTGCCTGCCTGCCTGCCTGCCTGCCCCTGATTCTTGTCCTGTTCGGCCCTGATCTCGGCGCCCAGCAGTTGCAGACGATTTATGTGGATGGGGTCAATGGTGTTCCGAATCCGACCGGGAATCAACCGTACGACTCCATTACCCATGCCCTCGCCGCCGCCACTTCCGGTACACGGGTCGTGGTCCTGCCGATGACATTTCCCGGCACTGGGGATCCTCTCGGCTACTCCGTTAGTACGACCCATGAGCAATTCCCTCTGGTGATCCCCCCGGGCGTGACGGTCGAAGGGTCCAGCGCCCAAGATGTCGTGGTCTGGTCGGACCAGCCCCTTCTCGGGGAGGTTCTGTTCCGTATCCAAGCCCAGACCACAGGAGAGGCGGTTCGGACCTTGCGCAAGATGGTCCTGATCGGAGGACATGCCGGGGTCCAGGTCCGCGTTCCTGCGGGTACGAGCACTTCATTCGTGCTGGAGGATCTGTATTTCGACCAGAATGAAATCGGGGCCGACATCCAGGTCATCGGGAGCCTGGAAGACTTTTCGATCTCTTCCTGCTGGTTGATCGATCAAGATCCGTCGATTCCTCCCGGCAGCGGTTTCTCCCCTCCCGCCCTCAAGACCCAGGATATCGGGATCGATCTGGAAGCTCTGGATGACCTCGGCGGATCGGATCCCAACCGAGGATGGCTGACGGGAACGATCACCAACCTCCGTACCAACGGTGTTTTCGAAGGGGTGAGTGCGAGCCAGACTTCCGCCCTGGTATGGGTTCATACCTCGGGGAATACCCCGCAACTCGACCTCGCTCCCAGCTACCGGATTCCTCGGGTGTACGTTGATTTCAACGGTTGTGTCCTGGATGGTCACTCTACTTCGGGCGGTGGCTCGAACGAAGGGTGGAACACCGGGGTGCTGGCCGAAGCGAAGGCCAATGCGAACTACAACCAATTCGACTACAAGAGTGAGTACCGCCTCCGCTTTGCTGGTACGCAAATCAAGCATTTCGTCCAGAACGGAATCCATGCCTCCTCCCATTTCGATGCGAGGGGTGAGGTCGAGCTGAACGGCGGAACCCTGATTTCATGGAATGGAGAGAATGGAGTCTGGATGGATGAGGACGAATGCTATCTGTCCTTGAAGGCCAACGCTGCGGTCTGCCAGAACAATGGGACGGCCGGCATCAGCAATCAGGATTCCGGGGCATACCTCCGCGCCTTTTCCACCATCCAGAATCCGGCCATGCCACGTCCCGTTGGTCTCTACGTCGAGATGGTGGATTCGGATTTCTCGCACAACTACGGGGACGGTCTTCTCCTCCAGGGTCTTGCGGGAATCGTCGGCGGTGCCTGGCGCCTGGACCCGAACGCCAACTCGAACGACCCTCGGATCTTCATCAACGACCACGTTTCCACGATT
>CAYVRL010000308.1:0-3465 GCA_964454065.1 uncultured Planctomycetales bacterium
GGGAACCACTTCCACGTCCACGACCAAACCATTCTCGTCCCAAACGGGACGCAATCCGAGCAGATCGATGATCTCCCCCTCCATGACCCCATAATCCCGCATGGTCTCGAAAGCATTCAAATCGAAGGCGATCTTCTTCAGGTCGGGGCGCTGCTTCAGCAAGGCCCGAGCGAGCGTCACGCCCACCTCCCAGGCGCTCCGTGTCGGGATCTCTTCCGGATTCAAGGCGTACATGTTCCGTCCGGTTGGCACCGCGGCGGGGTTACGGACCGGGTCGTTGCCGGGGCCTGGAGGCACGAAACCTCCCGAGAGCGCGTGCAGGAGTTCTCGGATCTCCCCCCCGCAGTTCAAGAGGCGGCGCTGGTATTCCGCCGCTTTCTCCGCCCAGGATCCCAGGGCCCTCCGATCCGCATCTCGACCCTCCACCAAGGCCCCCCGCAGAAGTGTTTCCGCTTTCTCCCGGCCACCCATGGCATCCCGGAACTCGTGTCCCAACATACTGGCCACCATCCCCAGGAGGCGCCGGGGCTCGGGCGCCTTGGCCAGCACGTGGAGACTCATGGGGGCGGCGCGTTCCCGAATATCGTGGATCTCGGTGGCGAGTTCGGTCACCCGAGAATCACTCATCTTCCCCGATTCCGGGACCGGGAACGCCGCTTTCGCGGCCTGCTCGGCGATCTGGGTGCGGAGGCGCTCCCTCATGATTCCCGGTTCCAAGGTCTGGAACTGTTCGAGGGATCGAGACAATTCCCGCAGGGCGGGATCGAGGCCCGCACCTTCGTAGGGTGGAGTCATGTGGTCGACCAATACCTCATATGCCCGGCGCCGGGCGAGGGTGGCCTCCGCGACATTGTCCAGCACCCAGGGCGTGATGGCCGGTAGATCTCCGATGCAAATATCCCCATAGTCATCGGGACCGAGCCCGGTACCGCGCAAGGGCAGGAGGAGTTCGGAACCGTGGGTGCCGAAGTGGACCAGGGAATCCACCTCGGCCTGGTGTTGCAGCCAGAAGTACGCGGCGAGGTACTGGTGGGGAGGAGGAACGTCCCGGGCATGCAAGAGGCGTTCGTCGTTCTCGGGTCCACGCGCCGGTTGCGGAAGGAGTACGACTCCACCGAGATCCAGCCGCGGGACGACGAGATAATCCTTCCCGTTCTCGTGCCATACCATCTGTGAACCCGGGGCGGGACCATGGACGCGGATCACTTCCTCCTGGACTTTCGCGGGCAGGGCGGAAAACCAAGTCATGTACTGATCCACGGGAATCAGGACCGGATCTCCTTTCCGCACCAGACGAGCAAGATCTCCGCTCGCCCAGGAGCCGATGTTCCGGCCCCGAATCCGCATCCAGTCGAGAAGCTGTTCCGGATCCTCCGGGAAGGGGTCGATCTTCCATCCCGCGGAACGCATGGCGCGCAGGACCGCGAACAGACTGGCGGGGCCATCCAGGAATGCGCCGCTCGGACTTCCTCTCAGGATGTCCCCGGCTCCGAGGTATTTGTTGTAGTAGACGATCGCGGTGCGGTGCTGTTCCGGCCTCAATCGGCGCAGCCGCAACCATCCCTCCACCCGGCGACCGAGATGGGCGACACGCTCCGGGTCCGCTTCGTGCATCCGCCAACCCTGGAGATTGACGATCAAGCCGCCGACGATCTGGGGGTCGATGATCCCATAGACCTCCTGGGAAAGGAGGTGGAGGCTGACGTCTCCCGGTTCCATGCCGAGGGGGGATTTCCGCCACTCCTCCAAAGTGGAGCGAAGCAGGGAAATCATCTTGATCTGGGGAACGTCCAGCTCAGTCGCCCCCTTGAGGAGCATAGGAGAGGCGTGGCCGTCATCGAGGAGGATATCCGGGTGCCATTTGCGAAGCATGGCCAGCAAGTTGTCCTGGTCGTCGGCGTAGAGAACCGCGACGGGTATCCCGCGTGCTTCCAGATCCCGCACCACCGCGGCATGCACCGCCGTGTCCTCCAACAGAATGAAGCTCTGTTGAGTCACGATGGCGGCCCGTTGAACTCCCTCGGGAAGTTCTTCCTCCTTTTCATACCATCGGAGATAGTCCTCCATCGAGGCAAAGACCTCCTTGGCGTCAGGATGCCAGACACCGGTCCCGGGGACTTCCACTGGCGGGCGCGCCTCGCCGGGTTCCCCCAGCAGATCGAAACGGAAATAATCGTACATACGCCGGTAATTCTCGAGACCGGCGTTTCGCCAATACCCGCGAATCCCGGCATCCTCCTTCAGCAAACCGGCCTTGAGGAAGCCGCGCTGACTGTCCCTCTGGTCCAAGGAATAAATGGGCAGCTCGGGTCGCTGGGCCCGAGCTGCGCTCAGCACCGGGAGTAGATGCTGCGCCGCCACCGGTTCGACGTTCAGGACCAGGACCAAATCCGCTTGGGCCAAGGCCTGCGCGGTTTCCTTCGGATCCGGGTCGCCGGAGAGGAAGACCGCTTTCCAGCTACTCTGATCGGCGGCGCGGCGCAGCAAGGGTTCCGCCCGCGGCCAGGCACCGAGGAACACCGCGGTGGGAACGTCTTTCGCCACCCGGGCATTCGAGGAATCCTGCGCCAGGCTTGGATTCCCCGGGACGGCGGCCCCAGCGGGCGAAGGGTGCAACGAGAACACTGCCCCGAGGAGGAACGGGGTCAGGCCCCGAAGCACCCTTCTTCCCAAGGAGGGCCCGGGATCAGAATCTGACTTCAAGAGCCGTGACGAAGTTGGTTCCCGGGGCGTCGATCCTGGAATCCTTCACCCGGTAGAGCTTGTCCCCGATGTTCTCCACCGCGAAGGTGAGGGTCGTACGCGGGTTGAGCTTGACGCCGCCCCGGGCGTTGAAGACCGTATAACCCGGAACCCGCGGGCCGGGAGCCAGGAACGGCGAGGAGGTGTTCTGCGGATCCTGATGGAAAGCGGGATCTCCGAATCGGGAGGAAGGAATGCGGTCGAAGCTGTTCACCATCCAGGCTTCCATGGACATCCACCAATTCCGCTCGGCGGGAATCCTGGACTCTTCCCAGCGCAAACCCAGGACCGCATTGGTCGGGATGCCCCGGTCCAGGGGCTCGTTGGTGCCCTTGTCCTTTCCACGCATCCAGGTGAAGTTCCCGTAGAGCGACATCTCTCCCATGTCCACTACCTTTCTCACCCAATCCTTGGGGAGGTACTGCACACCTTGGAGTTCGACTCCCCGGACCACGATGTCATCCGGAGAATTCAATTTCACGTAGACCTGCTCGCCAGCGTCTTGGGTTCCGTTGCCGTTCAAGTCGATGAAACTCGAGCCGTTGAAGGTTCCAGGTTGGGAAACGATCCCATTGGAAACCACCGTCATGTAGGTCGCCAGGGAAACCGCGGAATCCTGCCCCTGAGCTTTCACCCCGAGCTCGTAGGTCCAAGAAGACTCCGGCTGGAGTTGGGAGGACGGGACATTGAAGCCGAACGTGAAGGCTCCGAAGGAGAGCATGT